>CANNNN010000073.1 GCA_947506075.1 Methylococcaceae bacterium | reverse complement strand
CCATTTCATTGCACCGTTTAAAATTGTAGGCAATGTGGATATGGCCTGGGCAGCACTGAAAAAAGCCTTGGCTAGCCAGAGTCGCACGGTGATCACCAGCGAAACCAGCGAAACCAGCGATACGCTGCATGCCCAGGCAACCAGTTTGGTGTTTCGTTTCGTGGATGATATAGATGTCATAGTGGATAGAGAGGCCGGGTTAATTTATGTTCGTTCTGCATCGCGCACTGGTCACAGCGATTTCGGTGTTAATCGCAAACGGGTAGAAATGCTTCGCACACAACTGCAACAGATGCAGATCATTGAATGATGTTTAGGTAGCTCGCAATAAATACCCCGCAAGTAAATAAAATAGATCGCTGATGTGGGGGGTATTATTGCGAGTTACCTTACATACACATCACTCTACCGAAACTGGATTTCCTGTTTTTATGACTAAACCCGCCACCTCTCGTAAACAACTTGGTATCAAGCTGGCGACCACTCAAAAACCAAAGTCCAAGCCTCGCGCGCCACGAAAAAAAACAATAAAAGTACCGCTAAAATCGCCGATAGTCAGCTTCAGAAGAAGGCTGCTGCTACTTAGCCTTGAAACCTTAGGTCTGGCAATCACTGCAGTTTCTGCGATCATGGTTTTACTGGGTTATTCGGCTAACTGGTTTTCCGGTACCCGTTTTTTTACAAGTTTACTGCCGTTTGCAATCGGCGTATTGTGCTTGATCGTTGCGGCGGCAGTGCTGTTGATAGGATGGTGGAGGCTGCGCCGGTGGTTGCAGGGCAGGGCGGCGATATTGGCACCGGTTCTGGCTGTTTGCTTGGCGCTGGTTATCGGCTGGTTTGTGATGCAAAACCAGTTTACGCAGGCGATCGGCCATTTTCGAATGCTGGTTGGTGGCAAGCAGGAAGCCAGCCGGATTACGCTAGCTCATCAGGTTTATGCGGCCTATCGGCGTTATGATCAGACGCAATTGCTGAAGATGGTCAACCGTGCTGAAACCTATAATCCGGCCATTGAGGAAGCGGCGAAGGTATTCGATATTGATCCCAACTTGCTGCAAGGCATTGCTGCAACCGAATCTTCCTTTTTGCCTAGAGACAGTCTGGATGGGGGGTACGGTCTGTTCCAGATTACACTGGTGCCTAAAGCGATTATGGCGCAGGCCGGCAAAAAACTGGGCGTCAGCAAGCTGTCACTACTAAATCCGCAACACAATGCTTTTATCGCCGCAGCCACTTTAAAGTACTATTTGTCAGAGATGCATAACGATTTGTTTCTGGGATTGCTGGCCTATAACATCGGACCTGCCAACGGCGGTCTGCGCTTTATCATGCAACAGTACGGAGCGACCGACTTTGTGACCATACAGCCTTATTTGCAGACGCTGCCACGAGATTATCCGATTCGGGTGTTATCTCATGCCTTAGCTTTTCGACTTTGGCAAAAAGAAGGGAAACTGCCTGTTTATGAAGAAGGCGACAATGCGATGCGGATTCAGCGCATTGGTGTGCCAGGCTTGCAAGCTGAGCTCTAGGTGGTTTCCAATTTCGTTTGGCGGGTAATTACTAAAGGCTGATTTCGATTAACACTGCATTTTATGCGCCGAATTGGTTTGTCAGGAAAAGACTTTCCAGGCCGTTATACCGAGGAAGTCTTGCACAATAATTTATATTCGGGGTTTAAAAGAAGATTATTCAGGGTAAACTTATTCAAATGAATTCTAATGCAATCTCGAATAATTAAAAGAGGCAATGATATGCAAGTATTAAAAAAACAATTAAAACAAAAATTGACACTGATTTTTTTAAGCGTCCTTCTACCTGCTCATCTTGTAATGGCAGCAACAGACCAAGCCGATCAAGAAAAACTGCTCAGGGCTCGTGTCATGAACCGTCAGCAAAATTCAGATCATGCAAGCCATCTGCAACCTGTAGAAAAAAGCCTGGAATTTCATGGTGTTTTTTATGGATATCTTCCTTGCAAAGATTGTGACGGGATTAAAACAACGTTGTCTTTAAAACAGAACAATAACTATCTGTTGGTGACTCAACCCGCAAAAGAATCATCAAGAGAATTTTATGAAAAAGGGAAATATAATTGGAATGATAAAAGCCATACCGCAATTTTAACGGCGCGTGACGATTCAATCATACGGCAATATTTTATTAAGGATGAAGGGACACTTATTCTGCTTAACAGTGATGGAACGCCGATGGCGAAAGAGCATACGGATGGCTATACTTTGCGTAGAAGCGATACGGCAAAGTCACGGGAAGTGCATATTCACTAGATCAGTACAGGAAATTACGCTAATTATTTCAAGAACTACTATGTTCACATTAAAGAAAAAAGCGTATTCAGCAGCGCACTATCAACGACGGTTTCTTCGACGTACGACAGAAGCATTAACAATTGATGCTTAACTTTACCGCAAACCTGAGTCTGTTATTTACTGAATACACGCTGATTAATCGTTTCAAGGCCGCTAAACAAGCAGGGTTTAACGCAGTTGAAATCCAATTTCCTTACGACTTAAGCGTCGCCACGATAAAAAACAAACTGGACGAGTATGACTTGAAACTGGTTTTGTTTAATGTCGCTGCTGCCGATTTGTTGCAAGGCGGAGAAGGTCTGGCCTGTGTGCCCGAAAAGCGTGATCAATTCAAACAGGCCGTCGCTCAGTCCGTCAATTACGCAGAACTGCTAAAACCGGAAGCGATCAATGTCCTGCCCGGTCGCTGTCTGGATAACAGTCGCTTGGAATATTACCTGGAGACTTTTTACCAAAACCTTAGTTTTGCGGCCGAGGCTTTTTTGCCGATGGGGATTAAAACCGTGTTTGAAGCGGTCAATACCCACGATATGCCGGGATTTATCGTCCATAGCGGGGCGCAAATGCTCAAGCTAATAAAGCAACTTAACCATCCGGGGGTATTTATACAATACGATATTTATCATCTGCAGATGATGGGTGAAAAGCCGGAGGATTTTATTGCCGAACACGCCGATAAAATCGGTCATATCCAGTTTGCCGATTGTCCCGGACGAGGGCAGCCCGGCACTGGTCAGGTCGATTTTGACCGGCTGTTTTCAGTTATTGAAAAATCGACCTATTCGGGATGGGTAGGAGCGGAATATAAACCGGCTGGGACTACGATTGAAAGCCTGGTCTGGTTAAAGAATTATTATAAAATAAACAAATTATAACGATTAAACGGGAACAAAATTCACCCACTAGTCAAGATTGTATCTGGAGTAATTTGTCGCCTGAATGTAAAGCTGTGTTGCAGTAATGTTATAATGAAAAAATCATGCCACTCTCGATTATTTATGGATAGTCGTTGGTGGTTTTTTATTTTATAAACCATCAGCTAAAGCTCACCTCTGGTAGCTTTTACATTGCGTACCTCATTAATGACTGAATATTTGAATACTCTGGAGGCCAGGGAAACGGCCAGGCGCAGAACTTTTGCAATTATTTCCCATCCTGACGCCGGTAAAACCACGATTACCGAAAAGCTGTTGCTGTTTGGTGGCGCGATTCAGCTTGCAGGTTCGGTAAAAGGCCGTAAAGCCGCGCGTCATGCGACCTCGGATTGGATGGAAATGGAAAAGGAGCGGGGTATTTCGGTAACTACCTCGGTCATGCAGTTCGAGCATAAAGACTGCATTATTAACCTGCTTGATACCCCGGGGCATGAGGATTTTTCCGAAGATACTTACCGGACTTTAACCGCTGTCGATTCAGCACTGATGGTCATAGACGTTGCCAAAGGTGTCGAAGATCGGACCATCAACCTGATGGAAGTGTGTCGCCTGCGTACCACGCCTATCCTTACTTTTATTAACAAGCTGGACAGGGAGGGGCGGGAACCGATCGAATTGATGGACGAGGTCGAAAGTGTCCTGAACATTAAATGCGCGCCGATCACCTGGCCTATCGGCATGGGCAAGCGTTTTAAGGGTGTTTATCATTTATATAAAGATGAAATTCATTTGTTCAGCGCCCAGCATGGCGGCAAGATTGCCCAGGCTGAAATCATCAAAGGTTTGAATAACCCGAAGCTGGATGAATTATTGGATGATCAGGCCGATGAACTCCGGGAGGAAATCGAACTGGTCAAGGGCGCCAGCCATGAATTTCATCTGGAAGACTATCTGGCGGGCAAGCTGACACCGGTTTTTTTCGGCTCCGCGATTAATAATTTCGGGATTATTGAATTACTCGATGCGTTCGCCGAATATGCGCCATCGCCTAGACCCAGGGAAGCCGAGCAGCGCACGGTTTTGCCGGAAGAGTCCAGTTTCACGGGCTTTGTGTTTAAGGTTCAGGCCAATATGGACCCGTCTCACCGGGACAGAATTGCTTTTTTAAGAGTGTGTTCGGGTAAATTCGATAAGGGCATGAAGGTTCATCATGTCCGTATCGGCAAGAATATTCAGGTCGCCAATGCGATTACCTTTCAGGCTGACAGTCGGAAAAGCGTAGAAGAAGCCTATCCCGGCGACATCATCGGTTTGCATAACCACGGTACGATTCAGGTCGGCGATACCTTTACCCAGGGCGAAACGCTCAAATTTGGCGGAATTCCCTATTTTGCGCCAGAATTATTCCGCCGGGTGATCTTAAAAGACCCGTTAAGAGCCAAGGCGTTGCAAAAAGGCTTGGTGCAGTTGACTGAAGAAGGTGCGACCCAGCTATTTAAACCGTTAAAAAACAATGACCTTATTCTGGGAGCTGTTGGTGTATTGCAGTTTGACGTGACTGCATTCAGGCTTAAAAGCGAATACAACGTCGAATGCGTTTATGATGTCATACCCATTTCAGCCGTGCGTTGGGTCAGCTCGGATAAGCCGGCTAAGCTCGAAGAATTCAGGAATAAGGCTTTTGATAATCTGGCTGAAGACGGCGGCGGTTATCTGGTTTATGTTGCCAACAGCCGGGTCAACCTGCAACTAACTGAGGAGCGTTGGCCGGATATTAAATTCAGCGCGACACGGGAGTTGTAGGGCTATTTCAATGCAGTCGATTTAAACGAGTAAACGCTTCAAAATATATGGCTGGTGGTTCTAAGCTAGAGCTTGGGAATCACCAGAATGCGTTTGCTTAAGGCTGGTTTTTATTCGATTGATTTGCGCAATGCTGTTATTTTTTTAAGCTGCGAGATAGGGATAAAAACAAAGGACAGATGTAATGCTCTCTTGTATGATTAAATCTGAGCCTGTAATTTTATTGGAGATATCATCATGCCTATCTTGCTTGCCTTAGTCGGTTTCATCGTCGTTTTTGCCTTGTTTTTTGTCAGCATTTACAACAGGCTAGTCAACTTACGCAACGGCGTTAAAAACGCTTTCTCCCAAATAGACGTGCAATTGACCCGGCGCTACGACCTGATACCTAATCTGGTCGAGGCGGTTAAAGGCTATATGAAACACGAAATGGAGACGCTGGATGCAGTGATTGGTGCAAGGAATGCTGCAGTAATCGGGCTTAAAGCCGCCGTGGCGAATCCTTCCGACCCCGAAGCGATCCGGCAACTGGCAGGCGCCGAGGCAATGCTGCAGGGCAGTCTGGGCAAAATGTTTGCTTTGGCTGAAGCCTATCCCGATCTCAAGGCCAATCAAAATATGCTGCAGTTTCAGGAAGAGCTGGCCTCTACTGAAAACAAAGTGGCTTTTGCGCGTCAGGCCTTTAATGATGCGGTCATGACTTATAACAACGGCAGGGAAAATTTCCCCAACAATATTCTGGCAGGAATGTTCAATTTTAATCCTGCCGAACACCTGGAAATTGAAGCGCCGGAAAAACGGCAAGTACCGAAAGTTTCTTTTACCTAGAAGCCTGGGTATAGCAGATGAACTTCTTTCAAAGTCAGGATGAAGCTCGCCGCAAAACCGGATATCTGATCTGGATGTTTATATTGGCGGTGCTTGCGATCGTCGCGGCGGTCAATCTGGTGATATCGGCGCTGATCATCAATGTCGGCGGTGAAACGGCTGCGCTAATTCCGGATATTGACTGGCTTAGCAATAACCTGGCGCTGGTCGTGAATATTTCACTAGTCACTGCCGGATTTATCGGCCTGTCCAGTCTGTATAAAATTGTCTCATTAAGTTCGGGCGGCGGAAAAGTGGCCCGCAGTCTGGGCGGCACGCTGATTACCGCAGAGACTCAGGATCTACTGCATCGCCGTTTGTATAATGTGGTTGAAGAAATGGCAATCGCTTCCGGCATTCCGATGCCGGAAGTTTATGTACTGGAGCGGGAATCGGGTATTAACGCGTTTGCGGCAGGATTTACTGCCGGTGATGCCGCAGTGACCGTCACTCGCGGGACGCTTGAACTGCTGAGTAGAGACGAATTGCAAGGCGTAATCGGTCATGAGTTCAGTCACATTCTGAACGGGGATATGCGCTTAAATACGCGGCTGATGGGCTTTTTATTTGGCATTCTGATCATAGGCCTAATCGGCAGGGCAGTTTTGAATAGCGCGCGTTACAGTGACGTCCAATCCAGTAATTCGCGCCGCCCCGATGGTGCAATTGCTATTTATCTTGCCGGTTTGGGCCTGTTTTTGATCGGCTATATAGGCGTTTTTTTCGGCCAACTGATTAAAGCTGCGGTTTCCAGACAACGTGAATTTCTGGCCGATGCCTCGGCCGTGCAATTTACCCGTCAGACGCTCGGCATTGCGGGCGCGTTAAAAAAGATAGCTGCCATTCAACAAGGCTCTGAGCTCAGGACTGTAGACAGCGATGAAGTCAGTCACATGCTATTTGCAACCGGGGCAGTATTCAGCCCATGGCTGGCGACACACCCGCCTTTGATATCGCGCATCAAGGCCCTGGAGCCGAATTTTACCGACGCGGAGCTGGACCGGTTGGCTGAGCAAATACGTGAACAAACGCCGACTCAAAACAGTGCAGTAGCCAATGATGAAAGTTTAGAGGCTGGCGGATTCGTACAGCATTTTGCCGTTACACCGGAGGCGGTAATAGAAACAGTAGGCATGCCTGCAGACGGGCATATGCAGCTTGCTTCAAAGCTGCGGCGGGCTTTACCGGAAAATCTTTATTTTGCCGCGCATTCCAGCACTGATGCATTGCCGCTAGTCTTGGCGTTGCTGCTAAATGAAAATGAAGTCGTGCGGCGTACCCAGCTAGACCTTATCGCTGAACAATTGGGCGGAGCGACGGTATTGACCGCAGAAACGCTGTATTTTGAGATAGGAAAACTGGGAACCTTGTTTCGTCTGCCTTTATTGCAAATGGCTTTTCCCTTCATTAAAAACCGGCCGCTGGAACAACTTGAACGCATGGCCGATTTGGTGCGGCAACTGATAGAGGTCGATGGTGTAGTCGATACGTTCGAGTTTGCGTTGAGCCAGGTTTTAAAAACTCATTTGACGGATGCGGTTCATCCGCAACATCGACACGGCAATCTTCGTCTGACGCAGTTGCCTGAAGCTATTGGGGTGCTGTTTTCGGTAATGGCTAAGCAGGGACGTGCTGAAGCCGGCGCAGTCGGCAGGGCTTACCAAAAAGGCATGGACAGCTTCGTGCGCTATCAGCCAGGAATAAAAATGCTGATCGACACGCAACAATGGCCGGGTTATGCTTCGCCGCAGCATTGGGTGTCGTCCACGGACGCTGCGCTAGATCAATTGGATGGCTTGCATATATTGGATAAACAAGCCTTAATCTCCGCGCTGGTGTCGACTATTTGCGATGACGGCAAAGTCATTGCCACGGAAGCAGAGTTGCTAAGAGCAATAAGCGCAACCTTGCATTGCCCGTTGCCGCCGTTTGTTTTCGATGTAGTGCGATAATTCAGATTGTATGGAGTTAAAATTGTACAGGTATTTAAATGCTCAGTTAAACTAGTGTTTCTAGATTAATAATTCAATTCAGGTGGTAAGCAGACATGACAGCAACAATTTATATTTTGACCGTTATCTATGTGATTTATGTAGTCTATACCGTGGTAACCGATAAGGAAAATAACAGATGATTAAAAGCTGTAAGGAACTCCAGATAAGTAATTAGTTCAGTTAATCTGATTAATAGCACACGGATAAAACGGATAAGCGCCGATTAATAACGTAAGACAAATGAGCTTCAAGGCTTAAAAAATCCGCAACTATCCGTGTTATCTGCGTTCCATTGTAGTTATAACTGGGTATTTATTGTTAGTTCCGACAGGTCTTTTTTGACAAGTCATTATTTTGAGATAATGGCCATTAATGAATGCAATACATCGGCGAACTATTAAAAACATTTAATTCAATGAGCGACACTTCGTCTTTTTCAATTCAAAATCCAAAGCAAATCATCAGTCATTTGTCATTATTATTAAGACGCAAAAACCTGTTACGCGTTCACTTTGGTGCAAATAATGAATCCTATATCACCACTTTGCTGGGTATCAGCGAAAAAAAAAATTCGCTTGTTTTTGATTATGGACCCAGAGAATATTTAAATCAGCAGATAATTCATGCGGATAAGGTTACTTTTGAAACCGAATATATGGGCATTAAAGTTTCATTCAGCGGAACGGCATTACAAAAAATTTCCTATGAAGAAGATAACGCATTCATCATGCCTATTCCCAAGGTGCTGTTTTGGATGGAGCGAAGAGAGTTCTTCAGGGTAAAAATACCTCTTTCAAGCCCAAGCTTTTGCCAAATGATATTAAAGGATGAGGGCTCCGTTAACATCAAGTTACACGGCATCAGTCTTTCCGGATTCTCATTGCTTGATGATGACAAGGCTATTTTTAATCAAATGATTTCAGGTGCGTCATTTGAGCAATGTAAGCTCGTTCTCTCAGAAACAGTTGAAGAGGATATTGCTTTTGAGGTTCGCTACAATCATTTAGTTAATCCGGATAGATTACAAAAAAATCAAAAAATTGGTTGTAAATTTATCAAGCCGACACGTTCTGTTGAAAATACTATCCAGGGCTATATGCAGCAGATTCAACGAGAAGACTTGCAGGGACAAGATTGTACCCAGAATTGGGAAAAAATGGTGAGTTACAGAAAAATACTAATTTACGTTAACGAGCAATAAACCTGGGAAAATGCAGTTGAGTCGGGAATAAGCACAGATTTACGCAAATAAACGATACTGTTGTTCGTAACAAATTAACCAGTGTTAAAAGTGAGTGGCTTTGCTTGATTTATTCAACAAAGTCCGGATTAATTACTTATGAACTACCGCGAAATGCAAAGCCACTTGATGTAATGTCAGCTGGCTTTTTATTGTGGGTAAAATAGTGTAATATTGAACGCTTGATGTTGTTGTTCGAGGGTAAGTGCATAATCGCGCTCTATTTTCAAATATTAAAATAGAGCGTATTAGATATCAATGCTTTATGTTCTTAAAATTCGGCCATCGTACCGAACATACCCCACTAGAGCATTGCTCTATTGGGGTGTTTTTTTATTTATTACAGTGAAAATTTAAGAAATAAATTTTTAGACTGGAAGTGCAATGCAGAAAAATAATTAGGCTATACTTAAGTAGTTATGCGTAAGATGCTGTAAGGTTCGTACAGATTTTGCTTTGAAAATTAGAGATTAATGGAGATAACAATGGCAAGTATTCTTGCAGTTGACGATTCAGCTTCAATGAGAAAAATGGTTTCATTTACATTAAGAGCTGCTGGATACGATGTCGAAGAAGCGGTTGATGGTGTTGATGCATTGGCAAAGGCGCAGGCCAGAAATTTTGACTGTGTGGTAACTGATGTCAATATGCCAAATAAAGACGGAATTACTTTAATTAGAGATTTGCGGGCACTTCCAAATTATAAATTTATTCCGATGCTGATGCTGACAACCGAGTCAGGAATTGAAAAGAAGCAGGAAGGTAAGGCTGCCGGAGCAACGGGATGGATGGTTAAACCATTCAATCCAGATCAATTATTAAAAACCTTGCTAAAAGTTTTGGGTTAGTTGATTAGCGTGCCTAAGCTAAGCGTAGGCATTACTACCTGTCCCATGAAATCCTCGATTTCATTCGGCTGAGTTGCAATGTATAGCTTGCGCTGGTGTGTGTTATCCAGGTCGGGTAAACGTGGTTACGTTAATGTTGTTTAAATGAATTTAGGCGCGTACAGGTAAGTCTATGTCTATTGATATGTCACAATTCCATCAGGTCTTT
>CANNNN010000072.1 GCA_947506075.1 Methylococcaceae bacterium | reverse complement strand
GCCATCAGAAAAAGCCAAGCATATTCAAACTGTCCGTAATGAAGGTTTGCCCAACTATACGCTGCGCCCAGAAGGGGAGCGTGATCTCTACACCTCAATCATCTATTTGGAACCTTTTACCGGCCGTAACCTACGCGCCTTTGGCTATGACATGTATTCAGAATCGATGCGTCGTAAGGCTTTAGAGCAAGCACGTGATCTGGATAAAGCAACTATATCAGGTAAAGTTAAGCTGTTGCAGGAAACCGAACAGCATGTACAGGCAGGCTTTTTAATGTTCGTGCCGGTTTACCGTAATGACCGTCCTCATGGTACCTTAGAGGAACGACGTGCTAACATTGTCGGTTGGGTTTATGCCCCCTTCCGAATGGATGATCTGATGCAAGGTATACTTGGAGAGCAAATACAAAATTTTGATCTACGAATATACGATGGTGAAGTTATAACGCCAGAAGCATTGATGAGCAACATCGAAAGTGATCTTCCCATGCACCCAATCGAGACGGCGCAATATCATTTTTTCCATAAAATCGAATTTACTGGTCATATCTGGACTATCGCAGTGCATTCTTTACCGATATTTGAAGCGAGGATAGACACCGAACGCATTACGGTGATACGTCTGGCCGGTGTATTGACGACTCTATTACTTGCCTTTCTGATTACGCTATTGTCCAGTGGGCGATCTCGAGCACTAAAATTAGCTGAGTCAATGACGCGCGAGTTAAGAGTCAGTGAAAATAATCTACGCAATGTTTCCGAGTACACTCGAAACTTAATTGAAGCCAGCCTTGATCCATTAGTGACGATTAGCTCAGGAGGAAAGATTACCGATGTTAATATTGCCACTGAACGTGTAACCGGGTTTGATAGAGATCATTTAATCGGCAGCGACTTTACGGATTATTTTACTGATCCAGAAATGGCACGCGAAGGTTATCAACAGGTATTCTCTCAGGGATTTGTAATTGATTACCCGATGGCTATTCGGCATGTTTCAGGCAAGATTACTGACGTGCTCTATAACGCCAGTGTTTACCGAAATGATAATGGGGAAATTCAAGGTATCTTCGCTGCTGCTCGTGACATCACTGAGCGTAAGAAGATGGAAAGTGCGCGGGAAGAGGCATTAAGCCTTCTCCAGAAAATTACTAATCGGGTGCCGGGGGTTGTCTATCAATATCATTTGCGTAGCAATGGCAGTGCCTGCTTTCCATTCGCCAGTGAAGGTATCCGTGAAATTTATCGGGTCAGTCCAGAGGAAGTCCGTGAGGATGCCTTCAAGGTATTTACCACTCTTCATCCCGATGATTATGACGGAATTGCTAACTCCATCCTGCTATCAGCAAGAAACTTGACCCAATGGAACTATGAATACCGAGTGAAGTTTGATGATGGCATTGTTCGTTGGCTACTAGGCAATGCGTTGCCAGAGCAGGAAACTGACGGCTCTACGCTTTGGCATGGTTTTATCACTGATATTACCGAGCGTAAACAAATCGAACAATCACTGAAATGGGAAAGTGAAAAGAATCTTGTACTGCTGCGTAATGCCAGCGACGGCATCCATATCCTCGACCTTGACGGCAATATCCTTGAAGCAAGCGACTCATTCTGCGCCTTGCTGGGCTATCAACGGGACGAAATTATTGGCATGAACGTTGCCAAATGGGATGCCTATTTTATCGACAATGAACTTCTTCTTGCCCTAAAACAGCTTTTTAACAAGGCAACTCGATCTTTGTTTGAGACACGCCACCGATGTAAAGACGGAAGTCTTTTTGATGTCGAAGTCAGTAGCCTTCCACTTGAGTTAGACGGCAAACCAGTACTGTTCTGCTCTTCACGCGACATCACTGAACGGAATCAAAACGACAAGAAAATCCGCCTTGCTGCCAATGTCTTCACCCATGCCCGCGAAGGCATCATGATCACCGAACCGGACGGTACGATTGTCGAAGTTAATGAGACCTTCTCACACATCACTGGCTACAGTCGCGACGAAGTGATTGGTCTTAACCCGCATATGCTCAGCTCGGGTCGTTATGACAAGGATTTTTACGCTGCTCTGTGGCGCGATCTGACCGAGAAAGGCCATTGGTACGGCGAAATCTGGAACCGACACAAGAATGGGGAAGTGTATGCCGAGATGCAAAGTATCAGTTCCGTACGTGATGCGCATGGTAACATTCAGCATTACGTATCACTGTTTTCCGACATTACACTGATCAAAGATCACGAACAGGAGTTGGAGCATATTGCGCATTATGATGCATTGACCAATTTGCCCAACCGTGTGCTACTGGCAGACCGTCTACAACAAGCTATGCTTCAGGTGTTGCGGCGCGAACAACACTTAGTGGTAGTATTCCTCGACCTGGATGGTTTTAAAGCTATTAACGACAATCACGGGCATAAAGCCGGTGATCAATTACTGATGACTGTAGCCTCACGCATGAAGCAGACTTTGCGCGAGGGCGATACGCTGGCTCGCTTGGGTGGCGATGAGTTTGTAGCGGTATTGACTGATTTAATCGACATCGACGCCAGCGTACCCATGCTTACCCGTCTGCTTGTCGCCGCAGCTCAGCCGGTGCATATTGGAAACCTCGTGTTACAAGTCTCGGCAAGCCTGGGAGCTACTGCATATCCCCAGGTGGATGATATTGATGCTGACCAGTTACTACGCCAGGCTGACCAAGCTATGTATCAGGCCAAGTTGGCCGGGAAAAACCGTTACCAAATCTTTGATGAGGCTCTGGACAATAGCATTCGTGTTCGCCATGAAAGTCTTGGCCGTATTCATGACGCCATACTTAAGCAGGAATTTGTGCTGTATTACCAGCCTAAGGTAAATATGCGCACGGGAGCTATTATCGGAGCTGAAGCCTTAATCCGTTGGAACCACCCGGAAAAAGGTTTGTTGTTGCCAGCACTATTCTTGCCGGAGATCGAGGATCATCCTTTGGCCATTGATCTTGGCGAATGGGTGATCGACACAGCCCTGACTCAAATAGAACTCTGGCGTAAGCAAGGACTTGACATTCAAGTCAGTGTCAATATCGGTGCCCGCCAGTTACAGCAAAACAATTTCGTTACACGTTTGCGGGAAACTCTGGCAGCGCATTCGGGCATTATGCCGTCCTACCTTGAGCTTGAAGTGCTTGAAACCAGTGCTCTGGAAGATATAAACAAGACCTCATTGCTTATCAATGAGTGCCGTGAGATTGGAGTCAGTTTTGCGCTGGATGACTTTGGTACCGGTTATTCGTCACTGACTTATCTAAGACGACTTCCGGTTGCCCTACTCAAGATCGACCAGAGTTTCGTGCGGGATATGCTCAATGATCTTGATGATCTTGATGATCTTGATGATCTGGCCATTATTGAGGGTATAGTCGGTTTGGCGCGCACTTTTCGCCGTGAAGTCATTGCCGAAGGGGTGGAAACGGTCGAACACGGCACTTTGTTGCTGAAACTGGGTTGCGACATGGCACAAGGTTACGGAATCGCTCGTCCCATGCCTGCAGACCACTTACCAAAATGGTCAAGTATTTGGCGGCCTGATTCAACTTGGAGTAAGCAGTCCTTGATTAGTCACGATGATGTTCCGAGGCACTAGCGAGTTTCATGGCCTGGGAGATGACCAGTGCAGAAAATCAAGCACTAACTTAAAGGATTGCTATCAGATAGACCAACCTTGTTGGATCTGTTGCAGCATGTCATGACTGTCTGGTTTAGGGAAGCCTAAAACCATAGTCGACAGGCAGCTTGGTCGTCTGCTGTCAGTCAATATACTCTTGTAAATCGCTTGGCTCTTGATGCTTTATTGTAAAATGCCCAAAGCGTGCTTCTTTTAAAATATTTTAAAGGCGTAATTTTCACGCTAACTTTCAAATCTGCTCAGTCTAATCTCCGCCTGCCATAACTGGGAGACTAGCGGCTGGGCATTGCCCAGCTCACCGCTGGTCCAAAAGCATTCCGTCCCCATCCTGGCCTGGCTTGCCAACAGCTGGTCCACTTCGAGTCGGCGACAAAGCTCCCGCGCAACGGCGGCGGCGGAATCGATCACGGTCACCTTGGGTCCTGCTAACTCTTTTATCAGCGGCGCTAAAAAAGGATAATGCGTACAGCCCAATACGATAATGTCGACTTTCTGCTCCAGCAACGGCGCAATATATCGTTCAAGCAAGAGGCGTGTTTTGTGACCGGACAGATCCCCCGCTTCGACCTGTTCAACCAGACCGGGACAGGCTTGGCCCACGATTTGGACATTGCCTCCGTACCGCGCAAACAACTGTACAAAGTTATCGCTAACCAGGGTCCGGCTGGTAGCCAGAACGCCGATAACCCCGGATTGCGTGTTAGCCGTCGCAGGCTTGACTGCGGGCTCCATCGCGATAATCGGTACAGAGAATCGTGAGCGCAATGTCGCTATCGCCGCGCCCGTTGCGGTATTGCAGGCGACGACGATAGCTTTGGCATTGCGACTCACTAAAAACTGACTAATTGCTATCGACCGTTCCTCGATAAATTGCTGGGACTTATCGCCATAAGGGGCATGGCCAGAGTCCGCGACATACAACAGATCTTCAGCCGGCAGTGCTCGGCGTATCTCATGCAAAACAGATAGGCCGCCCACGCCGGAATCGAAAACGCCAATGGGATTTACCTTGTGCAACTTCAGCTGTCTCTAGGCATTCGTAGTATACAAAAACAAAAATCTATCCTATAAAGCAAACAGTTCTTTCATCTTCTGCCCGGGGCTAGGTGCACGCATAAACACTTCGCCAACTAAAAAAGCATAAATGTCATTATCCAGCATCAGCTGCACATCTTCGTGCGTATGAATGCCGCTTTCGGTGATGATCAGGCGGTCTGCGGGAATATCGGTTTTTAAATCCAGTGTGGTCTGCAATGAGGTTTCAAAAGTACGAAGATTCCGGTTATTGATGCCGATCAATTTGGTATCCAAGGTTAAGGCTCTTTGTAGCTCCTCTGCATTATGCACTTCCACCAGAACATCCATGCCCAGTTTGGTTGCGGCGTCTGACAATTCGTGCATTTGGCTGTCTTCCAGCGCGGCGACGATAAGCAGGATACAGTCGGCGCCCAGGGCACGAGCTTCATGGATTTGATAGGGATCAATCATGAAATCTTTTCGTAAAACCGGCAGCGGGCAGCGCTCCCTGACCATTTGCAGATAAACTTCGGAACCCTGGAAAAACTCCTTATCCGTCAATACCGACAGACAGGTTGCGCCATTCATCGCATAATCCTGAGCTATGGTGATCGGGTTGAAATCTTCCCGGATCACGCCTTTGCTCGGTGAGGCTTTTTTGATTTCGGCAATGATGGCCGGTTTTTTAGCCAAGACCTTGCTGTGCAGCGCGTTATAAAAGCCGCGCGGGCTTTCCACGCCCTGGGCAATTTCGTCCAGATTGGCGATGCTCATGCCGGTTCTGCGTCTGGCTACCTCTTCGGCTTTTTTCTCAAGGATTTTCTTTAAAATGTCTGGGGTATCGGTCATGGTAGCTAGTTGTTTTATTAGGTTTTTGAGTATGCAAGCAGTGTATCGAATTTGGCTCGTGCCGCGCCATTGGCTATCAATTTATCGGCTTTTCTTATCCCGGCTTCCAGTGTATCTGAAAGGTTGGCCGCATAAATCGCCGCTCCGGCATTTAAAACCACTATATCCCTGGCGGCTCCGGCTGTATTATCCAGCACCGATTTTACCATCACCAGGCTGGAGGCTGCACCCTCAACGGCCAATTCAGACAAACTTGCACGGCGTAAGCCGAACTGTTCAGGGGTAATAGTGTAGCAGGTGACCTGGCCATTTTTCAGTTCGGCTATGGTGGAAGCTGATGCGATGCTGATTTCATCCAGGCCGTCGTCGGCATTGACGACCAGCACATGCTGGCTGCCGAGTTTTTTTAACACCTGCGCCAGCGGCTCTACCCATTGCTTAGCAAATACGCCGATCAACTGGTTCGGTGCTCCGGCAGGGTTGGATAACGGACCCAACAGATTAAACAGGGTTCTGACGCCCATTTCTTTACGGGCATTGCTGGTATGCTTCATCGCGCCATGATGCTTGGGTGCAAATAAAAAGCCGACGCCGATGTCATTGACGCAGTCTGCGACTTGTTCGGCCGTTAACTCCAGATTTACCCCGGCCGCCTCCAGTACGTCGGCGCTGCCGCAACTGCTCGATACGGAGCGGTTGCCGTGTTTGGCAACCTGGCCGCCGGCAGCAGCCACGACAAAGGCGCAGGTGGTGGAGATGTTAAAGGTGTTCGCGCCATCGCCCCCGGTGCCGCAGGTATCGATGACATGATCGCCTTTTATAGCAACTTTGCTAGCCAATTCGCGCATCACTTCGGCGGCGGCGGCAATCTCGTCGATGGTTTCGCCTTTACAGCGCAGCGCAATTAAGAAACCGCCGATTTGCGCATCGGTCGCGTTACCGCTCATGATTTGACGCATCACCTCGCGCATTTGTTCGGAGCTAAGATCTTGCTTATTCAGCAAGGCTTGTAGGGCTTGTTGTATGTGCATGCTTATATTTGGGTAATTTATGTTTCACTACGAAGACAAGAAGGAAAATCAAAATAAAAACTTCGTGTCCTTCGTGGTGAATTATTTTATATTTTTAAAAATTAACGCAATTCATCCTGCAAGCGTTGGTAGATGCCGCCGAAGCTGCCATTGCTCATCAATACAAAATGTCCACCATATCGCGCTTCAAGTTTGAGCTTGTTGATAATTTCATCCAGCGACGCACAGATTTCGATATTAGTGGCGTATTTTTTCAGTTCGCTTAAATCCCAGCCCATCGCTTCAGGCTGATAGACGATAGCCAGGTCGGCATTGCCTAGAGACTCTGCCAGCGTTTTTGTGTGTACGCCCAGACGCATGGTGTTTGAGCGCGGCTCGACTATCGCAATGATGCGTTCCTGCCCTACCTGCTTGCGCAAGCCGTCCAGCGTCATGTGTATTGCAGTCGGATGATGGGCAAAGTCATCGTATAAAGTCACGCCGTTCCCTTCGGCTTCGCTCAGGGCAGGGATATGAGCGAGCACTTCCATGCGCCGCTTGACGTTTTTAAACTGAGATAGCGCGGTTATCGCATCCGTGGGCAAGATGCCGACATGCTTGGCTGCGACTATCGCAGACAGCGCGTTGTAGACATTATGGTCGCCGGTTAACGACCATTCGACACAGCCCAGGTCGTTATTTTCAAACAGCACCTTGAATTGACTGCCGTCGGCTTTGACCAGATGGGCGTTCCACTGCGCGCTGGAATTGATCGAAGTCTTGGCAACCGGTGTCCAGCAACCCATCGCCAGAACCTCATTGATATTCTCGTCACATTCAGGGCTGATGATCAGACCCTCGCCGGGTATGGTCCTGACCAGATGATGAAATTGTTTTTTGATCGCATCCAGGTCGGGGAAAATATCGGCATGATCATATTCAAGGTTATTAAGAATAGCGGTACGGGGACGGTAATGAACAAACTTTGACCGTTTGTCGAAAAATGCCGAATCGTATTCGTCGGCTTCAATCACAAAAAAATCGGATTCACCAAGGCGCGCCGAGATGCCGAAATTTAACGGTATGCCACCGATTAAAAACCCCGGCTTAAAACCCTGATATTCAAGTATCCAGCTGAGCATACTGGTGGTGGTAGTTTTACCGTGGGTTCCGGCAACACCTAGCACCCATTTATCCTGTAAGACATGTTCTGCCAGCCATTGCGGGCCTGAAACGTATTTCAGGCCTTGATTAAGCACCGCTTCGACTTCTGGATTGCCGCGTGACAGTGCATTGCCGATAATGACCAGATCGGGCTTGCGCTGCAGGTTTTCAGCCTTATAGCCTTCCATCAACACTATGCCTTGCTGTTCCAACTGGCTGCTCATCGGCGGGTAAACATTTTGATCGGAACCGCTGACCTGATGCCCCAACTGCCGAGCGATCACGGCGAGTCCGCCCATAAATGTGCCGCAAATACCTAAGATGTGAATGTGCAATGTAGTATCCTTATAAATTTATTTTTTAGCAGGCGGTTTGGCACCGGGGTTTTCTTCAGGCTTGGCCCCAGGCTTATCTGCCGGTTTGCCGTCTGCGCCATCTTTGGGTGCGGTCGCTTCTTCTATCGGCACGTCCTCTTTTTCTTTTGCTCCGGCTTTTTCCAAAATTTTAATGACGGCTTCATGGCCGATTTTTTTTGCTCTGCCCATCACGGTCACATTTTGTTTATCCAGCGCGTTAACATCGGCTCCGCCAGCAATCAATAAATTGACGATGTCTTCATTGCCGAAAACCAGCGCATCCATTAATGCGGTTGTCCCTGCATTATCGGCAAGACTGATATCAGCTCCGTATGCCAACAGGGCTTTGACTATCTGTACATTGCCGTTAAAACTCGCGGCCATTAACGCACTACGACCGCCGGGAGTTTTGCTGTTAACATCTATTCCTTGCGCAAGCAAAGCCTCTGTTCTGTCAAGCTTGCCCATCATCGCCGCTGCAAATAAATCTTTGCCATCTTCTGCTTGAGTCGCTGTAGACAGGACCAATAACAGGATTAAAAACCAGTCTTTGTATTTCATACTGAATAGTTGCTTGCGTTTAATGAGAAGTTACGATGAAATAATCAACATATAACTCATATGATCTAATAATGAACGAAAAAAACAAAATAATAGTTAATGCCACGCCCTTTTTCATAGAAGAACAATCTTCTGCGGAAGAGGAACGCTATGTGTTCGCCTACACGATCACGATTACCAATGCCGGTGAAATCCCGGCAAAGCTGCTCCAGCGTCATTGGCTAATCACCGATTCCAATGGCAAGATTCAGGAAGTCAGGGGCGATGGCGTGATCGGTGAGCATCCTTATCTTAAGCCCGGCGAATCTTTCCGTTACACCAGCGGCGCGATGATAGCGACGCCGGTCGGCACCATGCAAGGCGACTATACTATGCATTCTGACGATGGCGATAGTTTTCGCGCCGATGTGCCCCGATTTACCTTATCCATTCCACGAACCCTGCACTAGCAATGGCTATTTATGCTATCGGTGATATCCAGGGCTGTTTTGATGACTTATTAAAGCTCCTCGATATTATTGCCTTCAATGAACATACCGATCAACTGTGGTTTGCCGGTGATCTGGTCAATCGTGGTCCTCAATCGCTGGAAACCCTTAGGTTTATCAAAGCGCTGGGCGATGCTGCGATCACGGTACTGGGCAACCATGACCTGCATTTATTGGCCGCTTCCTGTGCACCAAAAATAGCCAATAAAAAAGACTCGTTGCTGCCGATACTCGAGGCGCCGGACAGGGATGAACTGATCCATTGGCTAAGGCACAGACCACTGTTTCATTTTAACGATGAATTCTGCATGGTCCATGCGGGACTTCCGCCCCAATGGGATTTCAAAAAAACCCAGAAAATGGCCTTGCTGGCCGAGCGAGCCTTGAGAGCCCCCGATTACCAGGTGTTTTTAAAGCAAATGTACGGCAACAAACCCAATCTCTGGTCACCCAACCTGAAAGGTGTCGAGAAGCTGCGGTTCATCGTCAATTGCTTTACCCGGATGCGTTATTGCGATATCGATGGCCGGCTGGACTTTGTCCAAAGCGGTCCCCCGGGTTCACAATCCAAAAACCTAATTCCCTGGTATTCTGTACCTAAACGTAAAAATGCCGATATGCGCATTATTTTCGGTCACTGGTCTTCGTTGGGTTATTATGAAGGATCTAACTGTTACGGGATTGATACCGGCTGCCTTTGGGGCGGCCAGCTTACTGCATTAAGACTGGGTGAGCCAGTTCAGCGATTCAGTATTGATTGTCCCGAAGTAAAAAAAGTCAGTAAAAATAATCTGGCTGACGCTTCTGTTTAAATCACTCGCAATAAATAACACCCCACTAAGCCTATTAATAGCACTCGGATGCTAAAAGCATGCGCCTCTAGGCGACACGGCTTGGATGGATTTACACGGATTTTTTAAGCATTGAAACCCGCCACCTTATTTTTTAAATCCGTGCTCATCCGTCCAATCAGTGTCATTAGCGCTTCATTTTCCTATGCGTCTAATGCATAGCTATCTACACAAGTAACTTAGCCCCTTCTCCAGCGGGACGACTGCAAGGATGCAGGAGGTAGAGCAACGCAGGAGCAGTTGCCGAGAAGGTTGGGATGAGGGGAAATGTAAATAATTGATTTTATTCTCCT
>CANNNN010000071.1 GCA_947506075.1 Methylococcaceae bacterium | reverse complement strand
TAACTGGGCGCGACCTTTTGCTCTGCGAGCATTGATAACCCTACGGCCACCGACTGTTGCCATTCTTGCACGAAAGCCATGGGTTCTTGCGCGTTTAATTTTACTGGGTTGGTATGTTCTTTTCATGTTACTTAAGGCCTTATCGGATGCGTGTTAACAAAAACAGATAAAAAAGACAGCGGATGATAAAATAAACCACTTGTTCTGTCAATTCTGTAGCGCAATGTTTTATTGCGCTACAGTAACAAAAAGCAAATTTTCTTTCATACCCACCACTTTTAATTACTAATTCAATGAGCTCAATTTGGAATAACTGTCTTGCAAAACTTGAAAATGAAATTTTAGGTTCTGACTTCAGTACATGGATAAGACCTCTTCAGGCTATAGAGAGCGATGGGCAAATAAAATTATTAGCCCCCAACCGCTTTGTATTGGACTGGGTTAAAGAACATCATTTTGCTAAAATTGAAGAAACTATTCATGAATTTTCTAATGGCACATTAAATTTAAGCTTGGAAATTGGATCCAAAAATTCAACAGTTACTACAGTCAATAAAATCGCAAAGCCTGCCGGAACACAAAAATCCACTCCCAACTATTTGAATAAAGCATTTACCTTCAATAATTTTGTCGAAGGTAAATCAAATCAATTGGCAAGAGCGGCCTCGATGCAGGTTTCTGAAAATATCGGCAAAGCCTATAATCCATTACTAATCTACGGCAGTTCAGGTTTGGGGAAAACCCATTTGATGCATGCAGTAGGTAATGCTGTTTTACAAAAAAATTCTTCAGCGACTGTGGTTTATCTACACTCTGAAAAATTCGTTCAGGATATGGTTAGGGCCTTGCAGCAAAATTCCATTAACGCTTTTAAAGAATATTATCGTGGCGTCGATGTGCTATTGATCGATGATATTCAATTTTTTGCCGGCAAGGAACGTTCTCAGGAAGAATTTTTTCATACTTTCAACACATTGCTGGAAAAGAAGCATCAGGTTATTTTGACCTGTGACAAATATCCCAAAGAAATCATAGGGCTTGAAGATCGTTTAAAATCAAGGTTTGGCTGGGGACTACCGGTTTTAATCGAGCCGCCTGATATGGAAACCAGAGCTGCCATTTTAATGAAAAAAGCCGCTCTGGTTAATATCGAACTGGCTCAGGATGTTGCATTTTTTATCGCTAAACGGATTCCTTCCAACGTTCGGGATCTGGAAGGAGCGTTACGTCGAGTCATTGCCAATGCTCAGTTTACCGGACGTGAAATCACCATTGATTTTACAAAGGAAGCACTACATGACTTGATCTCCTTACAGGATAAATTGGTTAACATCGATAATATCCAGAAAACGGTTGCCGAATATTTTAAAATTCGAATTGCCGATCTATCCTCTAAAAACAGAAAACAATCCATTACTAGGCCGAGGCAAATGGCTATGTGCCTGGCCAGAGAATTGACCTCGCACAGCTTTCCCGAAATAGGTGATGCCTTTGGCGGTCGGGATCACACGACAGTAATGAATGCCTGTAAACGCATTGCCGAATTAAAAGAAGCCGATAACAAGATTGCCGAAGACTACTCGAACCTGTTGAGAACCCTGTCACATTGACGGTATACAAGCTGTGGATAAACTGTATTGTTATTAACAGGCGTTATTTAGCTACAAGCCATACACTTTACATTACAAGCTTATCCACATTATTTATAACAACATAGCTAATTGATTATTAAGGGTAATAAACTGTTTTCCACAGTTTCCTTTTAAGCTAATAGTAATAATAGAATATATTCTTTTATGAAATTTATTATTAATAGAGAAGAAATTTTGCTTCCTTTGCAGCAAATAGTCAGCGTAATTGAAAAAAGGCAGACCATGCCGATTCTTTCCAATGTATTGTTGGTTATTAAAGATGATCAGCTGATTTTAACGGGTACGGACCTGGAAATTCAGATCATCGCTAAAATCACTATTGAAACGACTGAGCCTGGTTCTATCACAGTACCTGCTAGAAAATTTTTGGATATTTGCAGGCTGCTACCCAATGGCGCTACAATAAAATTCGAATTACAGGACGATATTGCCAGGGATAATGATTATTCCAATTCACTTTCGGTAGCGGGTGCTACGAAAGTGAAAATTGCCTCCGGGCGCAGTCGTTTTTCATTAAGTTGTCTGCCTGCCGATAACTATCCTGAGTTTGCCGAATCTGAACTGGAAAATCATTTAGTTATCAATGCAGGGAAATTTAAAAAAGCTTTCGATAAGACGCTATTCTGCATGGCTAATCAGGATGTTCGTTATTATTTGAACGGCTTGTTGCTTAATGTCTCTAATAGCAAGTTAAAGCTGGTTGCATCGGATGGGCATCGCTTGTCTATTTATGAAGATATTTTGGAGCAAGCTACCGGCTTTGAAGCCCGGATTATTCTTCCCAGAAAAGGTGTGCTCGAACTGAGCCGTTTACTCGACGATCCTGAAGCAGAACTTAAAATTGATTTTTCCACCAACAATATTAGAGTTTTCATTAAAAATCTAATATTTTCGGCAAAGTTAGTCGATTCAAAATATCCTGATTTTGGCAAAGTATTTCAACAGGAATTTTTTGACCCAATTCATATCCAACGACAAATATTAAAAGACGCCTTGACCCGGGTCGCTATTTTGTCGAATGAAAAATTTAAAGGGGTAACGTTTGACATTACACCGGACAGTTTAAAAATCAGTACACATAATCCGGAGCATGATGAAGCCGAGGAAGAGTTGATGATTGAATACGCAGGTGAATCCTTATCCATTGCTTTTAATGCCCAGTATTTGCTGGATGCTGTTTCAAATCTGGATTCTGAGCTTGCAGTATTAACAATTGCGAGTAATGCCAGCAGTTGTTTTATTCATGAGCCGGGTGAGTGTGGTTATAAATTTATTGTAATGCCGATGCGCCTTTGAACTGGAATTTAGCAAACAAACCTACAGAAATTAATAGCTGAAAAAGTGTGGGAAAAAATGGCTGCCAACTTAAGGCGGGACAGTTTAAGGTTAAACTGTTCGCTGAGCGGACAACTCGCATCGCTTCGACTCCGCTCAGCGAACGGTCTCTTTTGATGTTTTATGATTAACTTAAACCTATTGACGGTTAAGCCTTTTTGCTTGTCCCGTCTAAAGTTGGTAGCCGAAAAAATTAAGCTCCCGGTAGTTAATTTATTACTGGAAGCTTAATTTTGGCTGACTTTGGCATAAGTGTATCTGCCAACTTAAGCAAGACTGTAGCGTAAGCAACAGTGACGTAACTGCTGAACGGTTTGTTATTGCTCTTCTCTGATCAATTCGCTTGATTTCAAGCGGACTATCCCCCATGTTAGCCATATCTTAAAAACTCCTGAATGAGGTGATTATTATGCGTATGGACAAATTAACCAGCATGTTTCAAACAGCCTTGGCTGATGCACAGAGTATGGCTTTGGGTAAAGACCATCAATTCATTGAACCGGTTCACGTCCTACTTGCCTTGCTCGATCAGCAGGGTGGAAGCATCAGGCCGCTGCTTACCCAGATGGGTGTCAACACCCAGTTATTGCGTACCGAACTGGTCAAGGAACTAACCCGTATCGCAACGGTTAGCGGTTCCGGTGGCGACGTGCAGCTTTCCAATGAATTAAACCGCTTGCTGAATTTAACCGATAAGTTGGCGCAAAAGCGTAAGGATTCGTTCATCTCCAGCGAGCTGTTTTTATTGGCGGCTTTTGAAGAAAAAGGCCTCCTCCAGGATCTGTTTAAAAAAGCCGGTATCACCAAACAGGCGGTAGAAAAAGCTATCGATGCGATGCGCGGCGGCCAGGCGGTCGATGACCCGAATGCCGAAGAGCAGCGGCAGGCTTTAAAAAAATACACCATCAACCTGACCGAGCGCGCCGAACAAGGCAAGCTGGATCCGGTCATCGGACGGGATGACGAGATACGTCGGACGATTCAGGTCTTACAGCGACGTACCAAAAACAATCCAGTGTTGATCGGTGAGCCGGGCGTCGGTAAGACCGCGATCGTTGAAGGTCTGGCGCAGCGCATCGTCAACGGCGAAGTGCCGGAAGGCATCAAGGGCAAACAGGTGTTGGCACTGGATATGGCCGCGCTGATTGCCGGAGCAAAGTTTCGCGGTGAATTTGAAGAGCGACTGAAAGCGGTATTAAATGATCTTGCCAAACAGGAAGGTCAGGTTATTTTGTTTATCGATGAATTGCACACCATGGTCGGTGCGGGCAAGGCGGAAGGCGCAATGGATGCCGGAAATATGCTGAAACCGGCTCTAGCACGTGGCGAACTGCATTGCGTGGGTGCTACGACCTTGGATGAATACCGAAAATATGTTGAAAAAGATGCAGCTCTGGAGCGTCGTTTCCAAAAAGTACTGGTCGATGAGCCGTCTGTTGAAGATACAGTTGCGATCTTGCGCGGCCTGAAGGAAAAATACGAGGTGCATCACGGCGTCGATATTACCGACCCGGCAATCATCGCGGCGGCCAACCTGTCCTATCGATACATCGCCGACCGGCAATTGCCGGACAAGGCCATTGATTTGATTGATGAGGCAGCTAGTCGCATCCGCATGGAAATCGATTCAAAACCGGAGGAGATGGACAAGTTGTACCGACGCTTGATACAGCTGAAAATCGAGCAGGTCGCGCTTAAAAAGGAAAAAGATGCGGCGTCGATAAAACGCCTGGAAATTCTTGAAGAGGAAATCGCCGAGCTGGAAAAGGAATATTCCGATCTGGAAGAAATATGGAAAGCGGAAAAAGCCTCGTTACAGGGTTCGGCTTCGATCAAGGAAAAGCTGGAACAGGCCAGAACCGAACTGGAAGCTGCCAGCCGCACTAATGATTTGGCCAAAATGTCCGAGCTACAATACGGCATCATTCCTGCGCTGGAAAAACAGCTGCATTCGGCTGCGCCTGCTGGAACGCAGAAAATGACCTTATTGCGCAACAAGGTCACCGAAGAGGAAATCGCCGAAGTGGTGTCAAAATGGACAGGCATACCGGTCTCAAAAATGATGGAAGGGGAACGCGACAAGCTATTGCGCATGGAAGAGTACCTCAGCAAGCGGGTGATCGGTCAGGAAGAAGCACTTAAAGCCGTCAGTAACGCGATCCGTCGCTCCAGAGCCGGCTTATCCGACCCGCATCGCCCGAATGGTTCCTTCCTGTTTCTGGGGCCGACCGGTGTTGGTAAGACTGAATTGTGCAAGGCGCTGGCCGAATTCATGTTCGACACCCCCGATGCGATGGTGCGCATCGACATGTCCGAGTTCATGGAAAAACATTCGGTAGCGCGACTGATCGGCGCTCCTCCGGGTTATGTCGGTTATGAAGAAGGCGGTTATCTGACCGAGCTGGTCAGGCGCAAACCGTATTCGGTCATTCTGATGGATGAAATTGAAAAAGCCCATCCCGATGTGTTCAATATCCTGTTGCAGGTGCTGGACGATGGACGATTGACCGACGGCCAGGGCAGAACCGTGGATTTCAGGAACACCATTATCGTGATGACCTCGAATCTGGGTTCGGACATTATTCAATCGCTGTCCGGCGAAGCGCTTTATTCGGTCATGAAAGCGGCAGTCATGGACATTGTCGGCACCAAGTTCCGTCCCGAATTCATCAACCGGATCGATGAGGCGGTGGTGTTTCATTCCCTGGGTCGCGGACAAATTCGTGCTATTTCAGAAATTCAAATCCAATACTTGCGTAAACGTTTGCTGGATAGAGAAATCGGCTTTGAAATTTCAGAAGAAGCGCTGGATTTGTTAGGCGAGGCGGGCTTTGATCCGGTATACGGAGCCAGGCCGATGAAACGGGCTATTCAGCAACAGCTGGAAAACCCGTTGGCACAGGAAATACTGGCCGGCAATTTTGTCGCCGGCGATACCATAAAGGTTGATGTCGAGCATGAGTCTATGCGGTTTTTGAAAGGCTAATCGTTGTAAAACCAGATGTAGGTCGGATTAGCCTAGCGTAACCCGACATAGTATTCCCATCCTGATTGGGTTACGGCGCAAAAAAATGCGCCTAACCCAATCTAAACCAGCATCAAATCCTGCAACACCTTGATCTCATCCCTGATCTTTGCCGCCTGCTCGAATTCAAGATTTTTCGCATGCTGGTACATCGCATCTTCCAGTTGTTTCAGTTTCTTCCCAGCCTGTTTGGGCGTCATAGCCGCCAGGTAATCGGCAGGAAATTCGGCCACTTTGCTGAGCAGCTTATTGGCGCTGGTCAGTCCAGAACCGGGTATTGAGACCTGCAGAATATCGGTAACCGACTTAAATATCGTGGTCGGTACAATATGATGCTCGACATTAAACAGGTGCTGTTTTTCTCGGCGACGCTCGGTTTCCTCTATCGCCTGCTGCATCGATTTGGTGATCTTGTCGCCGTACAGTATCGCCTTGCCATTGACATTTCTGGCCGCCCGGCCGATGGTCTGCACCAGAGACACGACCGAGCGCAAAAAACCTTCCTTGTCGGCATCCAGTATCGCCACCAGTGACACTTCAGGTATGTCCAGGCCTTCACGCAACAGGTTGATGCCGACCAGCACGTCAAACTGCCCCAAGCGCAAATCGCGGATGATCTCAACCCGTTCCACGGTGTCGATGTCGGAATGCAGATAGCGCACTTTGACCCCATGTTCCGCAAGATATTCGGTCAAGTCTTCGGACATGCGTTTGGTTAAGGTAGTCACCAGCACTCGTTCTTTTACCGCAACGCGCTTGTGAATTTCCGACAGCAAATCATCGATCTGGGTGGTGGCCGGACGTACTTCGACGACCGGATCAAGCAAACCAGTTGGCCTGACCAATTGCTCGGCAAACACGCCGGAATGTTCCCGTTCATAAGGCCCCGGTGTTGCCGACACATAAATCCGTTGCGGCGCTTTCGCCTCGAATTCATCGAACATTAACGGGCGGTTATCCAGCGCGGACGGCAGTCTGAAGCCATATTCAACCAGCGTTTCCTTGCGCGACCTGTCACCCTTGTACATCGCGCCAATCTGCGGCACCGCAACGTGACTTTCGTCGATAATCACCAGCGCATTGTCGCGCAAATAATCGAACATCGTCGGCGGCGACTCGCCGGAACTTCTTCCCGACAGGTAGCGGGAATAGTTTTCGATACCGGAGCAATAACCCACTTCCAGTATCATCTCAATATCAAATAACGTCCGCTGCTCCAGGCGTTGCGCTTCAACCAGTTTATTCAAGCTGCGCAATTGCTCCAGACGTTCCTTAAGCTCTATCTTGATAGATTCAACCGCCGCCAATAACTGCTCGCGCGGCGTCACATAATGGCTTTTCGGGTAAATCGTATAGCGAGCCAGTCGCCGGATGATTTCACCGGTCAGGGGATCGAACAAGGACAGACGCTCCACTTCGTCATCGAACAATTCTATCCGCAACGCCTCGCTGTCCGACTCGGCCGGGTACACATCAATGACCTCGCCGCGCACGCGGTAGTTGGCACGGCGCAGGTCCAGGTCATTACGGGTGTATTGCATTTCGGCAAGACGGCGCAGGACGTCGCGCTGGTTGATCATGTCACCCTTGACCAGATGCAGCACCATCTTGAAATACGATTCCGGCTCGCCCAGGCCGTAAATCGCCGAAACCGTCGCGACGACGATGGTATCGTCCCGCTCGATCAAGGCCTTGGTTGCCGACAAACGCATCTGTTCGATATGCTCGTTGATCGCGGCGTCTTTATCGATAAAGGTATCGGAAGCCGGCACATAGGCTTCTGGTTGATAATAATCGTAATACGAGACGAAATACTCGACGCTGTTTTCCGGGAAAAACTCCTTCATCTCGCCGTAGAGTTGCGCGGCCAGGGTTTTATTCGGCGCCATGATCATCGCCGGGCGCTGCACCTGATTGATCACATTGGCTATCGTGAAAGTCTTGCCGGAACCGGTCACGCCCAATAAAGTCTGATGCACCTCGCCATCACTCAGGCCTTCGACCAGGGCTTTAATAGCGGTGGGCTGATCGCCCGCAGGCTGAAACCGGCTGTGGAGTTTAAATTTTTTCTTCACTTAAATTTCTCAATAAACTTTACTGATTTATCGTTCCCACGCTCCGGCGTGGGAACGCAGATAGGGACGCTCCAGCGTCCCGCTCGGCAACGCTGGAGCATTGTCGGACGCGTTGCCACGCCGGAGCGTGGGAACGATGTCAAGCCAAGCAACATAAGGTATAATCCCCTCAATTTTTTTTTACATTGATTTTACACGGTGAACCATGAGCATCAAACTTTCTAACAGAGTCCAGGCAGTTAAACCCTCACCTACTTTGGCGATTACCGCCAGAGCAGCAGCCATGCGCGCGGCCGGCAAAGATATCATCGGCCTGGGCGCAGGCGAGCCGGATTTTGACACCCCCGAGCATATCAAGGCGGCGGCGGTTAAGGCAATTGCAGACGGTCACACCAAATACACCGCCGTTGACGGCATAGCCAGTCTGAAAACAGCCATTATCGCCAAGTTCAAAAACGATAACGGCCTTGATTATCAGGCCAAGCAGATTCTGGTTTCCTGCGGCGGCAAACAAAGCTCTTACAATTTGACCCAGGCCCTGCTCAATCCAGGCGATGAAGTCATTATTCCCGCGCCGTTCTGGGTTTCCTATCCGGACATGGTGTTATTGGCCGATGGCGTACCGGTTATTATCGAAACCACTCAGGCACAGAACTTTAAAATATCGCCGGAACAACTTCTCGCCGCGATTACCGACAAAACGCGCTTGATCTTTATCAACAGTCCATCCAACCCGACCGGAGTTGCCTATAGCCTGGAAGAGCTAAAAGCCTTGGGCGACGTGCTTGTAGACTTCCCCAATATCATCATCGCGACCGATGACATGTATGAGCACATTCTTTGGGAACAAGGCACGTTTGTGAATATCTTAAATGCGCATCCCGAATTTTATGAGCGCACCGTAGTCATGAACGGCGTCTCCAAAGCCTATTCGATGACTGGCTGGCGTATCGGTTATGCGGCGGGTCCTGCCGATTTGATCGAAGCGATGTGTACCATCCAGTCGCAAAGTACGTCCAATCCGACCTCTATTTCGCAACATGCGGCGGTTGCGGCGTTGACCGGCGATCAGAGCTTTATTGATAACATGTGCGTCGAATTTAAAAAACGCCACGATTATGTCGTAGCCGAGCTTAACAGCATAGACGGCGTTGAGTGTCTTGAAACTGACGGCACCTTTTATGTATTCCCCAACGTGGAAAAACTGATCGCCAGACTGGACAACATCAACGACGATCTGGATTTTTCCGAATATTTGATCGAGAAAGCCGGCGTTGCGTTGGTGCCAGGTTCCGCTTTCGGCACGCCCGGTCATATCAGAATCTCGATAGCCACCAGCATGGCAAACCTGCAAAACGCGTTGGAACGGATTAAGAAGGCGATTTAGGCCCGTAGCCCGTATAAAGTGCAACGGAATACGGGAGATCGGAGCCATGAAATCCCGGATTCCGCTAGCTCCATCCAGGCTACTTACTTTGTCCCTATGAACGTCACCCAACAACCGATTATTTTCGTAATGATATATTGCTTAAGCGCCCATATCTCCAGCTTGAATGGTGTCAATCGGCGTTGTTGAACCCGGTTCGCCGGGATATTCAACCTGATGGGCGCATTCGCCATTGGGTGTTTGTACCAGAGTTGAACAAATATTTACGGGTGGTGACCTTGAGTGATGGCGTAACTCTGCATAATGCTTTCCCAGACCGGAGATTTAAACCATGAAACTGAGCTACGATAAAGAAACTGATTCTCTGTACATTCATCTGTCCAATACGCCATCAGTTGATTCGGACGAGGTCGCCGATGGGGTTGTGTTGGATTTTGATGGCAATGGCACTCTGGTTGGGATAGATTTGCAGCACGCCAGCCTGAAAACCGATATTGAATCAGTGTCTTTGTTACATCTGCCGTTGCATGATTTGCAGGCAGCATGAAAAAATGACGCCCGTCAGGGTTTACAACCCTGAACGAAACGTTTAAATAAGGGAGGTTTTCACATATTACAAAACGTGAGTGACGGGGTTGCAAACCCCGTCACGCCTTGAATCCAATATCCAAACCATATCTTTGTTGCATCTGCCTTTATATGAATTACAAGAAACTTGAAAAAAATCAATTTATTAAGGCAACGCAAATTCGTCTAATCGTACTTCAGCAGTACACGTGAAAAAATGCTTTTTAAAAAATAATTGGGTTTTTCATACAAATGTAAC
>CANNNN010000070.1 GCA_947506075.1 Methylococcaceae bacterium | reverse complement strand
GCCTTTAGCCTTTAGCCTTTAGCCTTTAGCCTTTAGCCTTTAGCCTTTTATAGCCGTGTTCTATTCATTAAGGGAAATCTTGTGTTAACAAAAAAAACAGCCGTCTTAATTATGGCCTTTTTATTAAGCGCTTGCGGCTATCATTTGCGGGGCGCTCTTGAATTGCCTGCAAACTTGAAAAATGTCTATGTGGAAGGCGGATCTGCACCGCTGCTCGATCAGTTTAAACAGACCATGAAGTCGACTTCCACTCAGCTTACTACAACTCGCAAGGGTGCGGGTCTTGTTATCAAGGTATTTAACGAAGATTTTAGTCGACGGGTGTTGTCGCTGAGTTCCAGAGGCAAGTCTAATGAGTTTGAGCTGCTTTACCGACTGGACTATGAACTTGCCAATGCTAACGACGCCAAGATGATGGAGCGGCAGACTGTTGAAATACGTCGTGAATATTACAATGACCAGCAATTTGTTATTGCCAAAGATAATGAAGAAAACGTGATCCGAAATGAAATGTATCAACAAGCCGTTAATTCTATTGTTAACCGCGCCAGGATGGCATTAGAGTCAGGCGCGAAATAATATGAGGCTCAAGCCTGATCAAATTGCTGCGGCATTGAAAAAGGGCTTGGCGCCGGTCTATTTTATTAGCGGAGACGAGCCGTTGCAGCTGGGGGAGATGGCCGACGCGGTCAGGGCCACCGCAAGAGCGGCAGGTTATGATACTCGCGAGGTGCTGGTGGCAGACGCCGGATTTTCCTGGCATCAGTTGACGGAATCGGCAGGTTCATTATCTATTTTTGCCGATAAAAAAATCATCGATTTAAGATTGCCCACCGGTACGCCGGGAACCGAGGGAGCTAAGGCTTTAGTCGCCTATTGTGAGCGCGTGCCTGAAGATACCTTGTTATTGATTACCGCAGCCAAGACCGCCTCCGCCTCATTAAAATCTCGCTGGTTTCAAGCTTTGGATAAGGCCGGTTGTATTGTTCAGGTCTGGCCGTTAGATGGGCAGGACTTGCTGCGTTGGTTGCAGCAAAGAATGGAGCGGCGGGGCTTAAAGGCTGAAACAGCAGGCATAAAGATACTGGCGTCCAGAATTGAAGGGAATCTGTTGGCGGCCGCCCAGGAAATAGAAAAGCTTTACGTGTTATACGGCACCGGAGACATAAGTCAGCAGCAAATTTTTGATGTGGTGGCCGACAGTTCCCGATTCGATGTGTTTAAGCTGATGGATAGCGTGTTATCAGGTCGAGTAGGTCGAATCTTGAAGATATTGTCCGGCTTGCAGGCAGAAGGCGTTGCGGCTCCAGTGGTGTTATGGGCTTTAACCCGGGACGCCCGGGTCTTAATCAAAATTAAGCAGGCCTTATCTGCTGGACAAAACAGGGCGTTGGTCTTTAAAAACAACCAGATATGGGCTCAACGTCAGCAGTTGGTTGGTGATGCGTTGAACAGACTCGGGGAGCCTGATCTGTGTAATATACTGGTGTTGAGCGCCAAGGCTGATCGACAGATTAAAGGCCGTCAGCAAGGTGATCCCTGGGAAACCCTGCTGGCAGTTTGTCTGATGTTTGCGATACCTCGGCAGTTAATGGGAAGCTAAAACTGCAGTTAGTTCACGAAAATAACCAAAGATACCAAATAAATCAAGTTCTTGTGTTTTTTATTCACTGTCCGGGTGCTGGTTTACAGTTTGGCATCTCTTTAAAAATTTTTCGTGTTTTTCTTGGAAAAAAAGTTTATCTCGGTTGAACCTGCCTGATATTCAGACCGGGCGGTTTATTGTAGGGTTGACTTGAACTGTGTTCAGCTCTGTTTGAAGATCGCTAATCTGATTATGGGGTATACCTATTTCAATGGCTTTGTTGATATAGGACTGGGTTTTAAGGATTTTATTGGCATCGGGAGTGGATTTTTTTAGATCATGAATCATGATTTTCACCAGATTCAAAATGATCGTGTGATTATCAGGCATTTTTGCAGTGGCTAGCTCAAAAATGTCCAGCGCCCCCTTAATATTACCTTCCTTAAACAGACTGACGCCTTTATTGTTGATGTCGACCAATTCTTTCTTTATCTGCTGAATCAGGGTGTCTGCGTGGTCTTGGCTAATAACTGCGTCACAGACGGCTGTTATCTCCTTGATGAAAAGCTTGTCATCAACATTGGTTTTAACTAAATCATTAAGAATTTCATCGCAAGTTTCACTGTTCCCATTCAGATAAAAGGTCTTGGCCATTTCCAGCCGCAGTTCCCTGGATAGCTGTTTGTTGAATTGTTCATTTAGGCTAAAGGTTTTTCCATAGGCTTGCTGGGCCAGCGCCTTGTTACCTTTAGCCTGATAAATATTGGTCTCTAACAGAGCAGCCCTGAGTCTTGCTTCGGGGTCATCGTGAAACTGCTGATTCAGTTCAAGCACTATTTTTAACGCCTCGTTGGGGGCGTTGCTTTTCAAATAAACATTGGCCAAGCCAGAATAGTCGCTGGCGGATCCGTGTATTGAGTTTTTGCCCAGTTTAATGGTGGCGGCATAGGCTTTTTTGGCAATTGGGAGATTTTCGGTTTTGTCAGCCAGCATAGCCAGTTTTTTTTGTCTTAAGATGGACATAGGCGAAAGCGTAACGGCCAAATTAAGTGAAGATAAAGCATTTTCATCGTCGCCTAGAGATTCGTGCGCCTTGACCAGCCAGTCATAAACCTCCAGCATCGCCGGATACTGCTTGATCAGTTCCTGAAAAGATTCAATAGCCTGTTGATAAAAGCCAAGAAAAAAAGCCACAATGCCTAAGCCCAACCTAGCCCAGGGTAGCTCTCTATCATGCAGTATGCTCTGATAAATTGCCTCGGCCGCTTTAAAGTCACCCACTTTAAGCGCCAGTTCTGCGCGTATTTTTAGCAAGGGCAAATGCATTTTTTTGTCGTTTGTCTGGAGCAGTCTTTCGCAATGCTGTATGGCCTGGTAAAGATTGCCGCTATCGATGTCATTGTCGATGCTGGCGAGGTATTTCTTGCGGGTATGACATCGATCAATGCGGATTAAAAGTTGCTGCTGATTAAAGGGTTTAATCAGATAGTCATCGGGTTTGTTCTCGATCACGCTAAGCACCATCTCGGGGCTCTTTTCGCCAGTGACCATGATAAAGATCGCATTAAGCGGCAACAATTTTAAATGTCTGGCTTCTTCGAGAACCTGTTGACCGTTTTTCCCTCTCAGCAGGTTGTAATCGCAGAGCACGATATTAAAGGGTTCGAGTCGCATCGCCGCAATTGCGTTGACGCCGGATTCGGCTTCAACAATAAGCCTTGCGCCAAATGTGCCCAGTATATGTTTAAGGGTTTCGCGCATGATAGCCTGGTCTTCAACGACCAATATTTTTTGTGTAGCGAGATTTATTGTCATCGGAGCTTAATCGAATATTTCATCAGATTGGTTTTGGCTTAATACAGGTCGAAGGATAGGTTTAGTATCGTGAGCAATGCTGTTTCTATAGACTGATTTACGGCTTTGGTATTTCCTGTGAACTTATGGCAGATACAGTTTAAATCGGGCTCCGCCAAACTGGCTATGATTGTCGGTAGTAATAAACCCTCGTTTGTCACCTTGAGCATGGAGTTGAGCAATAATATTGGTAAAAAATAATCCCAGGCCGGTGTTGCCGGTGGACAAGTCAATCTGATCGATTTGTTGGTCATCGGGCGAGAGAAGATTTTCTGGGAAACCTATGCCATCATCTTCAATGCAAAAAACAACATAATCACCTTCCTGCTCGGCAGAAAGCAGAACTTTACTTAGGCAATAGCGCTGAGCGTTATTAACCAGGGTGCAAAGGGCGTTGCCGATTAGGATGCTGTCGCAATAACAAAGCAGTTCATCATCGCATTGAGTAAGCAGTTGAATATTGCCTAAGGCCAGCAATGTTGATTGTTGAGCGACAACATCCTCCAAGATGTCTCCAGCCTTGTGTTCGTCTATAGTCGGACTAAATTGGGCGACGTCAATTTTGTAAAGCGTCAATAATTGCATCAGGCTATTATTCATGCGATTGGCTTCAAAATTTAACTGTTTAAACTCTGAGGCTTTTGGCTCAGGGCAGATGGCTTCAAGTTGAGCAAGGAGCATCCGAAGAGCGCTTAATGAATTTTTTATGTCATGCACTGACGAAGCCAGCAGGGCAGGAAAACCGATTGAGAGTATAGGCGTAGTAGGCATGTGGGTCGCTTAATGGTGGATTTTGTGTTGAAGTTTGTCCAGCTCTATTTGAAGGCGCTTGGTCTGGTCATGGGGTATGCCAATTTCAAGCGCCTGATTAATATAGGACTGGGCTCTGAGGATTTTTTCCTGGTCGGGTGATGATTTAAGATCATGAATAATGAGTCGTAGCCGATTTAAAACAAGCCCGTGATTTTCTGGCCTGTTTGCAATGGCTAGTTCAAACACGGCGAGAGCTCCCTTAAGATCACCTGCACGAAATAGCCTGACACCGTTATTGTTGATGTCGGTCAATTCTATTTGTAACTGTTCAATGAGCGTTGCTGCATGGTTTTCGCCGATAACTGAGTCACAGAGTGCGACGATATCTTTGATAAAAAGCTTATCATCAATATTGGTTTTAACTAAATCATTAAGAATTTCATCGCAAGTTGCACTATTTCCGTTCAGATAAAAAGTCTTAGCTATTTCCAGCCGCAGCTCCCTGGGCAGTTGCTTGTTTATTTGCGCGTTTAGATCGAGAGCTTTGTCATAGGCTTGGCGTGCCAACATCTTGTTGCCTGACGTCTGGTGTATCTTGCTCTGTAACAGCGAAGCTTTAAGACTAGCCTCCGGATTGTTTTGATATTGCCGACTCATCTCGAGTACAACTTTTAGCGCCATGTCAGGGGTATTAGTTTTTAAATACACATTGGCCAAGCCTGAATAATCGGAAGATGATCTGTGTATGGAATTTCTGCCCAGTTTAATGGATTCGGTATAGGCTTTTTTGGCAATATCGTGATTTTCGGTTTTGTCAGCCAGCAAAGCCAATTTCTGTTGCCTTAAGATGGACATGGGCGTCAGGGTAACCGCCAAATTAAGAACAGCTAAGGCACTCTGATTGTCGCCCAAAGATTCATGCACTTTTACCAGCCAGTCATAAGCCTCCAGCATCATCGGGTACTGTTCTATCAGGCCCTGAAAAATATTGATAGCCTGATCAATAGAACCCAGCAAAAAAGCCACAACGCCCAGGCCTAACCTGGCCCAGGGTAGGTCCCGTTCGATTAGAATGTCCTGATAGATTTCTTCGGCCTTTTTAAAGTCACCAACCTTAAGGCTTAATTCGGCTTGCAGTTTTAATAAGGGCTGGCGCATTTTTTTATCATTCAGCGTGAGCAGCCTTTCGCAATGCTGTATGGCCTGGTATAGATTGCCTTTATCTATTTCCTGTTCAACGCTGGCCAAGTAGGTCTTGCGGGTAGCGCATCTTTCAAGACGACTTGATAATTGTTCCCGGCTAATGGGCTTAATCAGATAATCATCGGGCTTGTTATCCACGGCAGTAAGCACTAATTCCAGGCGATTTTCACCGGTGACCATGATGAATATGGCGCTAAATGGTAAAAGCTTAAGTTGCTTGGCATCGTCCAGGATTTGCTGACCGTTTTTGTCGCCGAGCAAATTATAATCACAAAGCACAAGGTCAAATGTGTCAATTCTCATCGCATTAATTGCATCAATGCCGGATGCTGCGGTGACAATAAAACGTGCGCCCAAGGAACCCAGTATATGAATAAGGGTTTCGCGCATGCTTTCATGATCTTCTATGACCAGTATATTTTTTGAGGTGAGATTTATTGCCATAAGAGATTACTTAAGCTTATATTTCATCTATCGGGTTTGGGCTTGAATAAAACCAATGTGTCCCCACATTGGCGTAGACCTCATAATTAATCAGGATTAATAAAAATGACTGTTGAAGCAAAAAAAGAAACCTTAGGCTTTGAAACTGAAGTTAAACATTTGCTGCATTTAATGATTCATTCATTATATAGCAACAAGGAAATATTCTTACGTGAATTGATTTCAAATGCGTCAGACGCGGCTGACAAACTGCGTTTTGAGGCTCTGTCCAATGACGGCTTGTATGAAGGCGATAGTGAGCTGAAAATTCGCCTGGAATTCGACAAAGAAAAACGCACGATTACCGTTATCGATAATGGTATCGGCATGACCCGTGAGGAAGTGCAGGAGCATATCGGCACTATCGCAAAATCAGGAACCAAGCAGTTTTTCCAAGCCTTAACCGGCGACCAGGCCAAAGACAGCGAATTGATCGGCCAATTTGGCGTGGGTTTTTATTCGGCATTTATCGTTGCTGACAAAGTAACCTTAACTACCCGCAAGGCAGGCGCAGAAAAGAGTGCAGGCGTACGCTGGGAGTCGGCAGGTGAGGGCGATTACACGCTGGAATCCGTAGAAAAAGCGCAACGCGGCACCGAAATTGTGCTGCATCTGAAAGAAACTGAAAGCGATTTTCTGGACGGTTATCGTATCCGCTCTATCGTCAGAAAATTCTCCGACCATATTTCCCTGCCCATTGTGATGGACAAAGAAGTCATGCCGTCTATGGGTGGCGAAGAAGAAGGCGAGGAAGAAAAACCGGCAGAGATCGTTGAAGAAACCGTAAATTCTGCTTCGGCCTTATGGACTAAAGCCCGTCAGGAGATTACCGAAGAAGCTTATAACGAGTTTTATAAGCATGTCGGTCACGACTACCAAGACCCGTTAACCCATGTGCATAGCAAAGTTGAAGGCACCAATGAATATACTTTGCTGCTTTATGTTCCGTCACGCGCGCCTTTCGACATGTGGGACAGAGACACCAAGCACGGCGTAAAACTGTATATACGCAAGGTTTTTATTACCGATGATGCGGAACAGTTAATGCCGCGTTATTTGCGTTTTATCCGGGGTATTATCGACGCCAATTCCTTGCCGCTGAACGTATCTCGTGAAATCCTGCAACAGAGCAAGCAAATCAGCACCATCAAATCGGGTGCTGTTAAAAAAGTACTGGGTATGCTGGAAGACTTGGCCAAAACTGAGCCGGAAAAATATGAGACCTTCTGGTCACAATTCGGTCAGGTTATCAAGGAAGGCCCGATTGAGGATCATGGGAATAAAGAGCGTGTCGCCAAATTGCTGCGTTTTGCCACCACCCATGCCGATACCGATAAACAGGATGTTGCGCTGGAAACTTATGTCAGCCGCATGAAAGAAGGGCAGGACAAGATTTATTATGTCACCGCAGACACGTTCTCGGCCGCAAAAAACAGTCCGCATCTGGAAATTTTCCGCAAGAAAGGCATAGAAGTCATCTTGTTGTCGGATAGGATCGACGAATGGTTAGTATCTAATCTGGACGAATTTGACGGCAAGCATTTGCAGTCTGTTGCCAAGGGCGATCTGGACTTAGGCGTTTTGGATGCCGAAGAAGACAAGGAAGCCCAGGAAGAAGTAAGTAAGGATTTTGAAGCGGTACTGAAGCAGATTAAAGACGTGCTGGCCGATAAAGTCAGTGACGTGCGTCTGAGTCATCGCTTGACCGAATCGCCTGCCTGTCTGGTTGCTGATGTCTATGGCATGAGTCTGAATATGGAAAGAATCATGAAGGATGCCGGACAAGGTATGGGCATGGGAATGGGCAGAAAGCCTATCTTCGAGCTTAACCCGACCCATCCCTTAGTGGTTCGTATGAAAGAAGAGCAGGACGACAATCGTTTTGCCGATCTGACCCATATCCTGTTTGATCAGGCCATCCTCAGTGAAGGTGGTCAGTTGGATGATCCAGCTGCCTTCGTGCATAAACTGAACGGCTTATTGCAGGGCCTGTTGAACTAAGTTTTAATTGGCACGGTAAAAAGGCTGGATATTCTCCGGCCTTTTTATTGCGCGATGGTTTTAGGCGTATTCACTCGGCTGCCTCATTGCTGAGAATGTTGAGTGACCTGATTCTGTTAATCGCTGCAGCCAGTTCGTATTTGCGCGGCATCGAAAGAGTGCCCGGATAATCGGGCTTCAAGACGTCCAAACCGTGTTTATTAATTTCATCTTCCAGATAATCTATCCAGAAACGGATAGTTTCCGGTTTAGCGCCGGATTGCTGCAGTTTAGTCTGTAGCGCCAACAGACAATAGCCTATGGCTAGCAGTTGCGGGGCTTCGGCGAGTTGCGCGACAGCATCCAGATTAATCAGATCCATGCCGTATTCCAGTTGCCTAACGGCGTTGCGTAAATCTTTAATGCGCTTGGGTAGCGTCTTGTTCAGACGTTGATTGATATAGGCAGGGTCAAAATTATTCTCCGCCAAGCGGCGAGATAAAGAAAAATCGGACATCGGCGTAGCCTCTTCAACAATTTCTCCCAGTCGGTCACGCACTTTAGCGCTAATGTCCTCGCAACGGTAATTAGCCATTAACAGGCAAGTATCGGCTTTCTGCAAAAAATAACCTAAGCCCCCGACCACAAAAATCATCGAGACCTGATGTTTTCTCCACAGCGACCTCACCGTTGAATAAAGTGGCTTGATCGGTTCTTGTTCTGCATCCAGTATTTTTTTTATCAACTCATCGCGCACCAGAAAATTGGTCGCGCAGGTGTCTTCATCAAACAGCAGCAAGCGGCTGCCGCTCTCAATGGCTTCGACAATATTAGCCGCTTGCGAGGTGCTGCCGCTGGCGTTTTCGGAAGAAAAACAGGCGGTTTTAAGGCCGTTAGGCAAATCACTGATAAACGGGCTGATATCGACGCTCCGAATGCTGCGCCCCTCTTCAGCCCGGATAAAAAAAGCATCCTCCCGCGTCACCACATATTCCCGGCCGTCACCTGGGATATGCGCATAAACCCCGGCTAAAATCGCCTGCAGCAACGTCGATTTGCCATGATAGCCGCCGCCGGTAATGCAGATGATGCCTTGTTTAATGCCCATGCCGCTGATGGTGTGGCCGTCCGCCAGGGGGATTTTTATTTGCAACGAGGCCGGGGTTTGAAAGGTTCTAACGGAGTCGCTAAGTGCAGGTCTGTCATTGATGCCGCTAAGCCTTGGCAGCAATGCGTCATTGGCAATAAAAACGATCAGCTGATGTTGCTGCATAAATGACTTGATCTGGGCGCGGATTGTTTGCACCGCAACAAACTGCGCTAGCAGAGTACAGGTTTGTAGGTCGTAATGGTGATAAAAAAATGTGGCGTCAACAATGGCAACCAGTTCCTGACTGAACATGATCCAGGCCTGATCTGCATCAAAAATGCCGCCGCCCGGCCCTTTGGCCGGCAGGCTGATCATAAAGCGCAAACAAATAGCATCAGCACCCAACAAAACGCTATCCCTGCTTAGCATCATTTGGCTCAACGCAACAGTGTTAAAAGAACCGCTGCCGTCTTTGCCTCGATTTTGTTGTGCAAACCGGTTTATTCCGTCACGAAAGCGGCGAATCAGAAAATCGGCGACGGCCAATTTGGACTCGGTTGTTTGAAAAAATGCTTCGGGGATTTTGCTGTGTTGTAGCGCTATTGTTACCGAGGCAATAGAAGCTGGGTTGGCGCCGGGGCTGCCCTGCATTTTTATGAAATTGAGCTCAAATCCGGGAAAATGATAAGTGCCGCGCAGCTTATTAAGGTTATGAAACGGCTGGTTTTCAATGGTAGTGAGTAAGGCTTGTAATTTATGCACATTATCCTGTCTTGCAGATTTTGAAAACGAAGAAGTCAGTTTTCTTGAGCCGCGTCTCCGTGATAATTGAAATCGGCCAGCAACTTTATTTTTACTTGATTAGCGTCAATAGCTAATAATTTAAAGGCGCTTTTTATACTCGCCGCTTTGACGTCGGTAACCGAGCCGTATCGAATGCCAAATAACTTGTTTTTTCTGCCGTCAGGAAAACTGCGCATAATTTCATTTATGCGCGCATCGATAAGCTTTTGAGCTTGGCTCAGCTCCGAGGCAACTTCGGGTTTCAAGCGGGTTAAAACTGGTTTTTCCTGTAATTGTAAAGCTTCAGTTTTAGTCTCTGCTTGAAACATGTTGCGTATAGCGGCCAGTTTTTTACTTTGCCCGGGAGATACCAGCAAACTGAGTTCGGTCACGCTTACTTTGAGCCGGTCTGATGGTTTTTTAATCATAAATGTAAAATTCGCCTGGGAGTTGTGCTGTATAAAATGAGTGAGTTGTAAGTGGCTTAGCTTGATGCTTGTGGGTTGCATACCCTTTCAAGCAACATTCTTTATAAACTGAAGTTTCCCAGTTTTTCAGGAGCAAGAAATTTAGAACGCGAAAAAAAATAGTGAAAAAATTTCGAAAATTTTTTGCCACTCTTAATGCGTGTTAATTAAT
>CANNNN010000069.1 GCA_947506075.1 Methylococcaceae bacterium | reverse complement strand
GTGCGGAATAGTCATCAACAGCAACCTGCATGATGCGTTGAGGTTGTCTTTGTTGCAGAGTTATCGCGAAGTAATCATTTTCTATTTTTTGTAATACAGTGGTATCGAAGTATTGTTCACCGCAAAATGTGCATTCCAGGCAAGGCACATTGTCAACCACCAACATCTGCTGATCTTTTTGATAAATATACCGTGTAGATTTGCTGCTAAGGTGTTTATGCCCACAAAATACGCAGTGTTCAGACATTATGAATTGCCTCGTTCAAAAGGGTTTTTAAATTTTGGCGGTGTAGGGATATAGACGGTAATAATTACCAGAGTCTTACCCATGCAGCCGCATACTACATGTATGGGAATGCCGTTATCGGTAAATTCGGCGACTAAACAACTTGTATCTCAACCATCGTCAGCATATTGTTCGAGAATACGCCCTTTAAGTAAAGCTTGCGCTACTTGAGCCAAAGACAAGCCATCATTTTGTTGTTCTTGGTCGCCATGGCGTGAATACCGATAAGCTTGATCGCAGACGGATTGTCTTATCCAGTCTATTGTTATCATGGACCGCCCCGTATATTTCAACAACGTTGATTTGGCAAACAAAGTTGGGGTAATAGACCTTCATCGGTTGTTCAGCTTTCGCTAATTTATAGTATTACGCTAATACCATAACCCGATTGTTCTAATTTCCCGGTCTGATCGTAATAATCCACAATACCATTTTCCCACACAATCCAGGCTTCCGTTGCACCTGCCTGCAAATAGAGTTGCGCCTTATTGGTCATTTCTTCTTTTGAATTGGACGGCGAGACAACTTCTACGCAAATCTCAGGAGCATGGAAAAAAGGGGTTTCATAGCCGTGTTGCCTGACAAATGCCTTCGAACACCACGCCACATCGGCGACTTTTACGCCTTCTGTGGTTTGTATAGAGCATTCGGTCAGCACTTCCCCTTTTTTGAGTTTGCGTTCTAACAATGAGCCAATATGGAATTGCAAGCGACCGTGTCTATTGGAAGCGGGAGTCATCTCAATTTTCCCATAGCGATTCAATTCGATTTTAAACGGTAGATTTTCAAAATACGGATTATCAACGACTTCTGCCCATTGCATCGCTAGACCTCAAGTTGGTTGTCTCATGCCTTAATATTAAAATAAGGCGGCATCTCATTAATATAAGCCAGATACATCGCATCGGCCATCGTCCACAACACGTCCAGCTTGAACTTCAGGATTTTTATCATCCTATCTTGTTGTTCGCGGGTCTTGTACCAATCCAGCGTAATCGCCAGGCCGTGCTCGACATCACGCCGCGCTTCGGTCAGGCGCTTGCGAAAATAGATATAACCTTCCTGATCCACCCAGGGGTAATGCTCCGGCCAGTTGTCCAGGCGCTGCTGATGGATTTTGGGGGCGAATAATTCGGTTAAGGAGGAGCTTGCCGCTTCGTGCCATTCGGCTCGGCGGGCAAAGTTGACATAGGCATCGACCGCAAAACGCACGCCCGGCAGCACATGTTTTAACGAGGTTATGTCTTCGCGGGTCAAGCCGACGGCGATGCCCAGTTGTATCCAGGCCTCAATGCCGCCGGGATCGCCAGGCTGGCCGTCATGATCCATAATCCGCTGTATCCATTTTGCGCGGGTTTCCCTATCAGGGCAGTTGGCCAGGATATTAGCGTCCTTGATCGGAATGCTGACCTGATAATAAAAACGGTTGGCGACCCAGCCCTGCAATTGCGCCTTGGTCAGTTTACCTTCGTTCATCAGGGTGTGGTAGGGATGATGAATATGGTAATGTGTTTCCATGCCGCGCAGTTCGGCTTCAAATTGTTCTTTAGTCCAGGCGGTGTTTTCGCTCATCGTGCATCCTTTATAAGTCTATTTCCAAACCGTCGTAGGACACTTCAATGCCGGCGGCATCGAGTATTTTACGCTGTTCGGAATCGTCGTCTAAGATCGGGTTGGTGTTGTTGATGTGTATCAAGATCTTGCGGGCTTTGGCAACGCCGCTTAATACTTCTATCATGCCGCCTGCACCGGATTGCGGCAAATGGCCTATTTCGCGGGCTTTTTTATGGCTGATGTTCTGCGTACACATTTCGTCATCGGTCCAGAAGGTACCGTCTACCAGCAAACAATCTACGGTTTGCATGGCTGCCATCACATGCGGCTCTATTTCGCCGAGACCGGGGGAATAAAACACCTTTTTGCCGGTGGAAATCTGTTCAATGATCACGCCGATATTGTCGCCGTCATGCGGATCATGTCGATGCGGTGAATAAGGCGGAGCCTTACTTTTTAAGGCCTGGGTATAAAAACGCAAATCGTCTATGCCGGGTATCGTAAAGCTGCTGCCATCAAAAGGAATCGGGTGATGAATGACAGTGCAGTAATCCGCCAGCATGTTAAATAACGGAAAACCTGTAGTCAGATCCTGCTTGACCATTTCTGTGCAATACACGTCCAGAGGCTTGCCTTCCCGCAACATTAATAAACCGGTGGTATGGTCGATCTGGCTGTCGATCAGCATGATGGCCCTGATGCCGGTGTCGCGAACGCCTTCTTTAGGCTGAATCGCGGGAAAGGCTTCGAGTTGCGCTCGAATATCCGGTGAGGTATTAAACAGCAGCCAGTTAAGATTGTCGGTGCTGACCGCAATCGATGACTGGGTACGGGCTGTGCCGTTCATTTCCTTATGCCGCAAGCGGTGGCAATTATGGCAGTTGCAGTTCCATTGTGGAAAACCGCCGCCTGCACCTGAGCCGAGAACTCTGATCTTCATAGATTGTAAACTGACTTAGAGTGAATAAGGGTTGAATGATACGGGAATAACGGATTTCAGGCAAAAAAAAGGGGCTCTTAATGAGCCCCTTTTTTGATCCAAACCGATTAACGATTGTAGATGTACATTGTTACTTCAAAACCAAAACGCAGGTCTGTATAGCTTGGTGTTTCCCATTTCATCGTGAACCTCCAGTAGTTTTTAAATTATTATGCTAGCTTGATTAATAAGCTCGGATGAAGTATACGATGAACTATTTTTTTAAGCAACTTTTGCCATCATCCCAAGCTGACTACCCTCGATTTATATATTGTGGAACCACTGTTTAACGGCAAGTCCGGGATGAAAAATAATGCTAACAGGTCGCACTAGCGGATTGATAAGGTTGCGAAGGATGTATTTTTGACAGGTTGGGAGTATTATCTTATTTCGCCTAAAAAAATAACAATATAAAAATTTATGAGGAGGGGGGATGGGTGAAGTTACTGAGTTGTTTGTGGTTATGTTTATTGTTGCCGCGTTTGCGTTTGCACCATTAGGGTATTTTATTTATAAGTTTACTAAAGCAGGCAACAAACCTTTTGGCGAAATTGAACCGCATGGCGATAGTCCGTCGATGGTCAACGATTTCGCAGAAAAGATAATTAAGCTGGTTCAGGGCTTGTTTGCTAAAAAGTAAATACAGCGAGTATTTAACATCGATTATTACCAATTGTCCTCGCCGGAGTTTTGCACGCAACCTTCGCGACCGGCGAGGAATCCAGTAAAGCTCAGTTACTTAGCCGCGATAAATGCAGGACAGCTGTGTTTGCGAGCTATGGTCGATTTGAATTAAGCCCCGATGGTAAAGAAATAGCATTTTTCATTGGCCTCACTTGTTCCGGCTTATTTGGTGGTCCTGGTCCTGGTTTTGATTAAGCTAGGTGCAGTTTGCAGCCTCATTGTATAATCTCTGGTAATTTTTGTTACTGACTTTCTGAACCTAAGGATTAACTTAAGATATGCTCCCTGAAAATCGCTTAACTCGTCGTCGAGGAATTTATTTACTGCCTAATTTATTTACTACCGGAGCTCTGTTTTCCGGTTTCTACGCCATTACTTCGGCGATGGGTGGACGTTACGAAACCGCTGTTGTAGCCATTTTTGTAGCGATGATTTTGGACGGTTTGGATGGTCGAGTAGCGAGATTGACCAATACTCAAAGCGACTTCGGTGCCCAATACGACAGCCTTTCGGACATGGTTTCATTTGGTGCCGCACCGGCTTTGGTCATGTATTTATGGGCGTTTTCCAGTCTGGGAAAAGTGGGTTTATTCGCTGCTTTTGTTCATACAGCAGGCGGAGCATTACGCCTTGCCCGCTTTAATACCCAGCTTACCACCGCCGATAAAAATTATTTTCAGGGGCTTCCCAGTCCCGCAGCCGCCGCGATTCTTGCCGGATTTATCTGGATTTGCCTGGAATATGAATACGACATAGAGCTATTCAAATATTTTGCCTTAGTCTTGACGGTTAGTACCGGCTTGCTGATGGTCAGTAATTTTCGCTATTGGAGTTTTAAAAAAATCGATTTAAAAGGCAAAGTGCCTTTCATTGTCGCGATTGCCGTGATGGTGGCCATCGCTTTTGTGATGGCGCAGCCGCAAACGATGCTGTTTTTGTTATTTTTAGCTTACGCAATTTCAGGCCCGGTTATTACCCTGGTCATGCGCAGACGCCGGATGCAGGGGCGTAAGTCATAAAACAGCTTGAGGCATCACAGTCATTGCCGTATAGTCTTAATCATGATTATTCAAATTAACCCTATGTTTCAAAACCCTGCCGTCACAAGGTCTGTCAGAGCCGACTTGTGGGCAGGGCTATGTCTTTTAAGATTCCTGCCCTGATGGGCACTCAATCTGTTTCTCTACTTATTTAAATCCCCCCACTATGCATGTATCAACGTAACGGTTGATAGCTCTCCATCAATGGAGTTTTTATGAAAGACAAATTAATAATATTTGATACCACGTTGCGCGATGGCGAGCAAAGCCCCGGCGCATCGATGACCCGTGAAGAAAAAGTCAGAATTGCCAAGGCCTTGGAGCGTTTAAAGGTTGACATTATCGAGGCCGGTTTTCCGGCTGCCAGTCCCGGTGATTTTGAAGCCGTTCAGGCCGTGGCTAAGGTGATAAAAGGCAGTGTGGTCTGCGGACTGGCAAGAGCCCTGGATAAGGATATAGACCGGGCAGGCGAGGCACTAAAACACGCTAGCCGGTCGAGGATTCATACCTTCATTGCGACCTCGCCTATCCACATGCAAATGAAATTGCAGATGCAACCGGAACAGGTCATCGAATATGCGGTCAGGGCAGTCAAACGCGCTCGGCAATATACCGATGATGTCGAATTTTCACCTGAAGATGCAGGGCGTTCGGATGAGGACTTTTTGTGCCGAATACTAGAGGCGGTTATCGACGCCGGCGCCACCACGCTGAACATTCCTGATACGGTCGGTTACAGCGTTCCCGAACAGTTTGGCGCTACTATTGCGAACCTGATGCGACGCATTCCAAACTCGGACAAGGCGATTTTTTCAGTACATTGTCATAATGACTTGGGTCTTGCAGTTGCCAACTCCTTATCGGCGGTCATGAACGGTGCGCGTCAAGTCGAATGCACGATTAATGGCCTGGGCGAGCGCGCCGGCAATGCGTCACTGGAAGAAGTGGTGATGGCGGTACGTACCCGTCAGGATGTGTTTATCTGTCAAACCGGTATAGATACCCGCGAAATTTTGACTTGCTCAAAGCTGGTGTCATCGATCACCGGCTTTCCGGTGCAACCGAATAAAGCCATAGTCGGCGCCAATGCCTTTGCGCATGAGGCAGGCATTCATCAGGATGGCGTATTGAAAAGCCGCGAGACTTACGAGATCATGCGCGCCGAAGATGTCGGTTGGACGGCTAACCGTATGGTGCTGGGCAAGCATTCCGGCAGAAATGCGTTTAAAAGCCGCATCGCCGAATTGGGTTTTGAATTCGGTTCGGAAGAGGAATTGAACGAGGCTTTTTCCCGCTTTAAACAGTTGGCTGATAAAAAGCACGAAATCTTTGATGAAGATTTGCAAACCTTGATTTCGGAGGCGGGTTTTGAGGCGGAAGACGAGCATATTAAGCTGATAGCCCTTAAAGTGTGTTCGGAAACAGGTGAAATACCCAATGCAACCGTTACGCTACGTGTAGACAATAAAGAGGTCACCGGCAATGCGGACGGCGGCGGCGCAGTGGATGCCAGTTTAAAAGCCATCGAAAAGCTGGTGCAATCGAATGCTACATTGGAGCTTTATTCGGTTAATAGTATCAGTAACGGCACCGATGCCCAGGGCGAGGTCACAATTCGTGTTGAGCAAGCGGGCCGGATTGTGAACGGCTTGGGGGCAGATACAGACATTGTTATTGCTTCAGCCAAGGCTTATATCAACGCGTTGAATAAACTGCATAGTCCCGATCAGCGCAGGCATCCTCAGAAAGGGGATGTTTGATAAGGACAGTGTGAAAGGCGAAATATTTGTCCACGAAGAACGCAAAAAATCACCAATTTTTTTTCGTGTCTTTCGTGGACTCTGCTTTTTCTTCGGAAATTACCTTGAGTAGTAGAGTCGGTTTTGGATAACGTAACGCGTCTGCAATATCTGGAGGCTATGGGTATTGCTGTTTGGCTGCCCAGAGTTGCTGTCGATCAGCTGCAAGTGCCTGATGCTAAAGTTAAACTGACCGATAACTGGGAAAGTTTGCAAGCTGAGGTGTCACGCTGCAAACGTTGCGACTTGTGTGAAACGCGCAAGTCAACCGTTTCGGGCGCGGGCAATATAAATGCGGAGTGGCTCATAGTTGGCGAAGCGCCTGGTCTAAGCGAGGATCAACAAGGCTTGCCGTTCGTTGGTAAGACGGGCTTGCTGTTAACGGAAATGCTAAGAGCCATCAATCTTGCTCGGGAAGATGTTTTCATAACGAATGTCTTGAAGTGCAGGCCTCCCGATAACCGCGAACCGAAGTCCCACGAAGTTGAAACCTGCAAAACCTATCTGTTGAGAGAACACGCGTTGCTTAAACCTAAAATCATCCTGGCCTTAGGTCATGTTGCCGCGCAGGCCTTGTTAAACACCCAGGAGCCGCTAGTCGAACTAAGAGGGAAAGTACATGCTTTGAATGACACGCCGCTTGTTGTAGTCTACCACCCTGCATATTTGCTAAGATCATTGCTGGGCAAACGTAAGGCCTGGGAGGATTTGAAATTTGCGATGCAAACAGTTAAAAATTGTAAAGGTTGACCATGTTGGGAATGATGCTGGAAAAAATAAAAGATTTTGTGGTTTATGATGCGGATAAAGAATTCTACGCCAAAGTATTTCCTGGTTCGGTGGGTAGAAAAGATTTAATGCGTCTGAGAAAAATGCGTAGCGCCGATTTGCCGAGTATTGTGGCGATTGAAAGAGCAAGCTATACATTTCCCTGGGAGGAGGATATCTTCAGAGACTGCTTTAAAGCCAATTATAATTGTTTCGTCTGTGAAGAGCAGGATGTCGTGTTGGGATACTGCATACTGTCGATGGCAGTAGGCGAGGCGCATGTTTTAAATATTTGTGTGGCGCCGGCCGAGCAAGGGCAGGGGATAGGTCGTAAAATGCTGGAGCATCTGATTGAGACCGCCAGAGGGCGGGCAGAAACTATGTTTCTGGAAGTCAGGCCGTCCAATACCGTCGCCATTGCTCTTTATGAAAACATGGGCTTCAACGAAATTGGCGTTAGAAAAGGTTATTATCAGTCGGAACATGGTCGCGAAGATGCGATCATGCTGGCGTTACAGATTTTTTAAAGCTTTGCAAAGCTAACTCTACTCGACTATCAAAGCTGCCACAGATTTATAGATTATAAATGCGTTTAATCTGTGAATCTGTGGCGTTTTATTTATTGAGTGCTTTTTAATTATTTCAGATTATCCGTCACATGCGGCTCAATCAGCTGATACAGTATTTGATGCATTTTGGGGCTCGCGGCAATCACGTTGCCTGATTCCAGGTACTTGTCGTTAAAAGAAAAATCGGTAATCACGCCGCCCGCTTCCTTTACCAGCAATAAACCTGCGGCCATATCCCATTCCATCAGGCCGATTTCCCAAAAACCATCCATGCGACCGGCAGCGACATAGGCTAAATCCAGCGCTGCCGAGCCCGCGCGGCGAATTCCCGCCGAATCTACCGCAATTGAGCGGAACATGCGCAGGTAAGCATCCATATGTAAATCGGTTTTAAACGGGAAACCGGTGCCGATTAGCGCGCCTTTTAGTGTGGTCTGGTTGGTAACCCTAAGGCGGCGATTGTTTAGCATCGCGCCGCCGCCACGCTTGGCGGTAAATAACTCATCGCGTAGCGGGTCATACACGACGCCCACTTCAATCCTACCTTTGTGTTTTAACGCGATGGAAACGGCGTATTGCGGAAAGCCGTGCAGGAAATTGGTCGTGCCATCCAGCGGGTCAATGACCCAGACAAAATCGTTACCGCCATGCATACCACTTTCTTCTGCCAGGATGCTGTGCTCAGGATAGGCGGCCTTGATAATATTGATGATTTCACGTTCAGCCATGCGATCAACCTCACTGGCATAATCGTTTTTTCCTTTTTGGTCGACCTTCAGGTGACCGATGTTATCGGATGAGCGGAGTATCAAGTCGCCGGCGCTTCTTGCGGCACGGACGGCAGTGTTTAACATGGGTTGCATAGGCGGATTTATATGAGTACGGGTTGCAGAACAAAGATATTTGCACCTGCGCTATCCGCATTCCCTAAGTCCCTGTGGGTTATGTAGCAGATAAAACAATGCAGGAGCAGCGTAGCGGTGTGCCGAAAACCCCATATAATACCAAATTTTTTGTTAAACTTAGGCTCTTTTTTTAACCTAAGGACAACACCTTGCTGTCTACTATAAAAATTGTACTGGTCGAAACATCGCATCCAGGGAACATTGGTGCTGTTGCCCGCGCGATGAAAAATATGAAAATGCATGAGCTTTGTCTGGTTGCGCCTAAAATTTTCCCCAGCGCCGATGCAACTTCCAGAGCTTCCGGCGCTGATGATGTGTTGGGTTTAGCGACGGTCTTTCCGACCTTGCAAGAGGCCATTGCCGATTGCCAACTGGTCATTGGTGCCAGTGCCCGTGGGCGAACCATCAGCTGGCCTGAACTGACGCCCAGGGAATGCGCAGAAAAAATATTGATTAATGACCCCGGCAAGCGAGTGGCTATCGTTTTCGGCAGGGAAAATTCAGGCTTAAAAAATCACGAGCTGGATTTGTGTCATTTTTTATTGCGCATCCCGTGTAACAGCGAATACAGCTCCTTAAATATTGCCGCCGCTGTGCAGGTGGTTTGTTATGAGTTATTTGTCGCCTCCGGACTGCCCGAAAAAGAGAAAATCATGGTTGGTGATAAAGGTGAAGATCCTTTAGCTACTGCTACGCAAATGGAGTCATTCTATACTCATCTGGCTCTAGCCTTATCCGATATAGGCTTCATGCATCCGGCCAAATCAAAATCCATTATGCGGCGTCTGCGGCGGATTTTTAATCGGGTACATATGGATACCAAGGAACTGGACATACTCCGGGGCATACTAAGGATGGCTCAAGGTCACAAGAGGAATAACGATGTTTAAGCGACTTAAAGAAGATATTGCCTGCGTCTTTGACCGCGATCCGGCCGCGCAATCGGTCTTTGAAGTGATTACCACCTATCCTGGATTTCATGCCGTATTAATACATCGGATCAGTCATTTTTTCTGGTTAGCCGGATTCAGATGGTTGTCCCGGTTCATTGCCCATATCGGCCGCTGGCTGACCGGGATCGAAATTCACCCCGGCGCGATCATAGGTCGACGCTTTTTTATTGATCACGGTATGGGCGTGGTGATCGGTGAAACCGCCATTATCGGCGATGACTGTACTTTGTATCATGGCGTAACCCTGGGCGGGACTAGCTGGGACAAGGGTAAACGGCATCCGACCTTGCATAACGGTGTGGTGATAGGTGCGGGCGCAAAAGTCTTGGGACCGATTGATATCGGAGAAAATGCCCGTGTGGGTTCAAATTCGGTGGTGTTAAAGCCTGTACCGGCGGGAGCAACCGCCGTTGGTATTCCGGCGCATATTGTCGACCCAAATAGCAAGGCTGTATCCGCAGAGCGTGATCAGATTGCCTATAAAATGGGCTTTCATGCCTACGGCGCAACTACTGACGTGCCCGATCCTATTGCCTATGCGATTAACCACATGCTGGATCATATTCACGCAATGGACAGGCAAATTGAAACGCTGCAAAACGCGCTTAATGATGCGGGTATTAAATGCACTGAATCGCTTATCTCTAAATTAGATGGTTGTGAAATTGAGGATGAATGAAAAAGGCTAAAAATTGAGATGCTTGTTAGTGAGCGCACAAAAAATTACCACCTTGATGTTCACGTTTTTTTTTCATGACTAAGACGATCCCAGATAAGTCAAGGTGCTTTCGTCAATCAGTTCAGGTGCTACATGATAGAACTTATCGCTGTAATGCCTCATTTATCAGTGTTCTTTAAAATCAAGAATTAAAAACTTGAACATCGAGTGCCAGGTATTTTTTT
>CANNNN010000068.1 GCA_947506075.1 Methylococcaceae bacterium | reverse complement strand
TCTGGATGCGATAATCACCATCGCCAGCGGTTGCGGTGGTCAGCTGCAGGAATATCAGCAAACTGACGTTGCCGGGAAGGTGATCGATATTAGTCAGTTTTTAATCAAGTCGGGTGTTGATCTTAGCGAGCGACTCACCCCTTTTTCCGCAACGGTATGCCTGCATACGCCATGCTCGTTAAAAAATGTTATGCACGAGGAGCAAGGGGCGATGAAGCTGCTGCAACAAATCCCAGAAATTAACATTGCAGCACTGCCTGGCTCGATACAATGCTGCGGCTCAGCAGGCAGTTATATGCTGGATCATCCTCAGATGGCGCAAGCTTTGTTAGGCGATCTGCTAGGCGTTGCCTTAGAGCACCCGCCAGAGATTCTGGTCAGTTCCAATATTGGCTGTGCATTACATATATCGGCGGGATTAAGGGAGCGTGGGCTAGTGCTGGAAGTCGTTCACCCTATCGTGTTAATCGCAAGGCAGTTAAAGCAATAAATTGGCTTTGTCTGCCTACCACATAAAAAATGCCATCAATATTGAAACTACGCGACTTTATCGGATTTTAAAGCCGCGTCATTGCAATCCGTTCAACGACTAAACCTCAATGACTTCAAAATCATGGGTTATTTCCACCGCCTTGCTCAGCATGATTGATGCGGAGCAATACTTTTCTGCGGATAGCTTTACCGCTCTTTCAACCGCCGATGCCTTTAAGTCATGGCCGGTAACGATAAAGTGCAGATGAATCTTGCTAAAAACGCTAGGGACCGCATCTACCCGCTCGGCAGTAACCTCGGCAACGCAGTTAACAATATTATTTCTGCCTTTTTGTAAAATCTGCACGACATCGAACGATGAACACCCGCCCACGCCGAGCAATAACATTTCCATCGGGCGCATGCCGATATTACGACCACCATGGTCGGGAGGCCCGTCCATAACGACAGCATGACCGCTACCGGTTTCGCCAACGAACATCACGCCGTCGATCCATTTGACTGTTACTTGCATTGTTTCTCCCGATTAAAAATGATACCTAGAGTAGCATAAAAACAATTGTCTCTGGAGCGACAATATTGATTTTTTTGTTAAAATCCGGCATTGTTAGCCGCACTTATTGAACCATTGCTAATAAATGAATAGTTGTTATGCCAGTTAAATCCCAAGAAAACCTTTACAAAGAAGCCTTAGAGCAATTTCTGCATTTTTGTCATATCAAAAAATATCCAGCCAAAACTACGATTATTCGGCCTGGCGATGTAGGTGATCGATTGTATTTTATCATCGACGGATCGGTCAGCATTTGTGTCGAAGAAGCCGATGGCGGTCATGAATTGATACTTGCCTACTTGAATAAGAATGAGTTTATCGGTGAAATTGGCGTGTTTAAAGCAACCGAAATACGAAACGTCAGCGTTAAAACCCGTAGCGAGTGCCATTTGGCCGAAATAAGTTATGAGCGACTGCACCAAATCTTGAGAAAAGACCTGATGGAGCATGGCCCAAATATTTTATACTTGATCGGCGAACAGTTATCGACCCGACTATTAAACACTAGTCGCAATTTATGCAATTTGGCGTTTATGGATGTAGAAGGTCGAGTTGCTCGAACCTTGTTAGATTTATGCAAAAGTCCTGAAGCAATAACCCATCCTGATGGCATGCAACTGCATATCTCCAGGCAAGAAATTGGTCGCATGGTCAGCTGCTCAAGAGAAATGGCGGGGCGCGTGTTAAAAGAACTGGAAAACAAAAAACTGATTACCGCACACGGCAAAACTATTGTCGTATTTGGTACGCGATAAGACGGCTATTCACTATCAGAAATAGAACGCGGATAACATGGATTGGAAGAATTTACGCTGATATTTAAATAAATAAATAAAGCCAAATTTTCACTATGCAGATTAAAACCAATGCGTAACGGGGTTTGTACTTTAGGTTCCGATGATTGTTATCTAACAATCAAATTTATTCTTTAATATTTACTAATCCTTCAAGCAACTGCCGCAATTTGTTTTGGATAAGCCTAGTATTTTCAGGACCCATCCTTAGCATCTGTTTATGTATCGGACTTGACACCTCAAGTTGTTGATCTGAAAATCTATAATTACCCGCATGCCTTTCCACGGTAATTGGCCCATCAATAACAGGTGCAGCAAGAATTATCGCCGCCGTTTTGGTGAATATATCTTCCAGATTGTACTGCTCGGGATAACTAAACTCCTTAAAAACCTGCAACAATAAGGGCTTGAAATTTTTATAGACGATTAGCGTCGCCTGTGTGTCCAGCGCATCGATGGCCGCAGCCAACGGGTCATAGCGATGATAACTTTTACTCTCTATAAGTAGTTTTCCATTTTCCTGGTCAGCTGTAAATGGCTGATCCAGCTTAAGAAAGCGCAGATGCTTCTCAAGCCGTAAGTCCTGAGAAAAATCGTTAGCGATAACAACATATTTTTGGATCAGCTGATCAGTATTTAACCACCCGGCAAGCGCGGGTGAAATCCCCGTTAACGCCTCCCGCAACAGCGCATCACTATGATCAAGATCAGGTAAAATAAACGAGGATTCCAGCTGTAATTCTTGAATATTGTCAGCAGTGGCTGCTGCCGTAGATTCCCGAATTAACGGCTCTCCAACCGATATAGCGTCCGTTACTCCCGTCTCCCTGGAGCTGAAAGGAAGCACCAAAGCGTGAGTTTCTGCCCCTGTTACAATATCGCTCTGCTGAGATTTAAAATAAAACCACGCAATAATCGTCAATACAATCAAAACAGCCGCCACCAAGATCACGGCTACTCCGGATTTTTTATCTTTACCCTGCTGGTATCGACTCATGTTGCTAATCTTAAATCAGCCAAGAAAAAATAGTAACTTGGGTGAGGCGAACTTTATTACGCCGCCACCCAAGCTACTAAGCTTATCCCTTAGAAGCTCTCTTACGCTCGTTTTCAGTTAAATACTTCTTGCGCAAGCGGATCGATTTAGGCGTAACTTCAACTAATTCATCTTCGGCAATAAACTCCAGCGCTTGCTCCAGGGTCATTTTTTGAATTCTGGCCAACACCAAGCTTTCATCAGTACCCGAGGCACGAACGTTAGTCAACGGTTTTGGCTTGCACGGATTAACGGTCAAATCATTGGTACGTGAATGCAGACCGACCAACATGCCTTCGTAAACCTCATCGCCATTAACCAGCAACAACTCGCCGCGTTCTTGTAACGGATGCAATGAATAGGTCACGGCTTTACCGGCAACCATTGATATCAGTACGCCGCGCGAACGATTACCGAAATCGCCAGGTTTCATCGGACCATAATGGTCAAATACATGGTACAGAAGACCGGAACCTGAAGTTGCGGTCATGAATTCGGTTTGAAAACCAATCAGGCCGCGTGACGGCATCATGTATTCCAGACGAATGCGGCCTTTGCCGTCAGGAACCATATTGGTCAAATCGCCTTTACGTTCGCCCAGCTTTTCCATGATCGTACCCTGGTGGATTTCTTCCACTTCGATGGTGACCATTTCAAAAGGTTCGCACTTTTTGCCGTCGATTTCCTTCATGATAACTTCAGGACGCGACACGCCCATTTCAAAGCCTTCGCGGCGCATGTTTTCGATCAACACCGACAAATGCAGTTCGCCACGGCCTGATACCTTGAATTTATCTGGGTCTCCCGTATCTTCAACTTTCAGCGCGACATTATGTTGCAACTCTTTGTCCAGACGGTCGCGGATTTGGCGGGTCGTGACAAACTTGCCTTCTTTACCTGCAAACGGTGAGTTATTGACCTGGAAGGTCATGGTCACGGTAGGCTCATCAACCGATAACGGCGTCATGGCTTCTACACAATCGGGATGGCAGATGGTATCCGATATTTCCAGCTTTTCAATACCGGCAAAGGCAATAATGTCACCGGCGCGCGCTTCCTGAACTTCAACCCTATCCAGGCCGTGGAAACCGTAAAGTTGCAACATACGTCCTTTACGTTCGACACCTTCACGGTTAACAATAACCAGCGGCATATTGGGTTTGATAACGCCACGCTGAATGCGACCGATACCAATAACACCGGTATAGGTGTTGTAATCCAGACTTGAAACCTGCATTTGGAACGGGCCGTCCATATCAACGGGCGGCGGACTCACCTTGGAAACTATGGTTTCAAACAGCGGCGTCATATCACCGCCGGTGATCGTATGCTCCAAGCCTGCATAGCCATTGATGGCCGATGCATAAACAATAGGAAAATCGAGTTGCTCATCGGTAGCGCCCAAACGATCGAACAAATCAAAAGTTTGATCTACAACCCAGTCAGGGCGTGCGCCTGGACGGTCAATTTTATTAATGACCACGATCGGTTTCAGGCCCAACGCAAAGGCTTTTTGAGTAACGAAACGGGTTTGGGGCATAGGACCGTCGACAGCATCAACCAGCAATAACACCGAATCAACCATCGATAAGACCCGCTCCACTTCGCCACCGAAATCGGCATGGCCCGGGGTGTCGACGATATTGATATGATAGCCGTTCCAGTCCAGCGCGGTGTTTTTGGCCAGAATGGTGATACCGCGTTCTTTTTCAATATCGTTGGAGTCCATCATGCGCTCAGTCACTTTGGTGTGAGCGGCAAAGGTGCCCGACTGTTGCAATAATTTATCAACCAGGGTCGTCTTGCCATGGTCAACGTGCGCAATAATTGCAATGTTTCTTAATTTTTCGATCACTGTTATGTACTCTAAGGTTTAATAAATAAAGGTAGGATGCTTGGTGCGCAGCCTTTTAAGATAAGGGGGAAGTGGGTGTAAATGCTTAGCTCTGCTCCCAGGGCAGGCCCAGAAAGCGCCAGCCGCCAAGATTGCCGCGATGCTTGTGCTGATCCAGTGCGCCTTCAAAACCGTCAACAATATTAATTAACAATTGGTAACCGGCTTCTTCCAAGGCTTTTGCCGCATCCAGCGATCGTTGACCGCTACGACAAAGCAATAAAATGGGGGTATTACGATCAGCTGCGATTTTTTTAACGTCCGCTACAAACTGTGAATTAAGCTGCCAGTCAGGGGCTTCCTTCCAGGGTATCGATATTGCGCCGGGTGGGTGCCCTACAAACCCATGCTCAACTTTGGTTCTTACATCCACCAACACCGCATCGGAATTGTTTTGTAACAAATCCCAGGCTTGTTGCGGATCTAAATTTTCTATCATCGTGTTTGTCTTTATGTTTTCGTTCGCACTCAGGAGCGAGAGAACCAGAGGAAAAGTCAGCTAAAACAGCAATCCATCCAATTTAGGGTATCCTATTATCGCATCCCCTAGGATTCGGTCAAGGAATAGCGAAGCCCCTTCATGCTATTGCGTTCAGAATCAAGCCGACTAAGTACTGCAAAAAGTCTTCGTGGTGTTGCTTTTTTCAATGCTAAAACCTGCCTCGTAAATTATTCCGTTCCAGGCAAATTGACCCGATGCTCCAGCCATTCCTGCAAAAAGTCCATAAAACCCCTGACCTTGGCTGACAAATATTTTCGATGCGGATAGACCGCGTGGACATCCAAAGGTGGCGAGGTGTAATTTTCCAGTACAACTTTCAGTCGACCTTTTTCAATATCCCGGCCGACTATGTAAGTCGGCAGCATAACTAGTCCTAAGCCGCTAATTGCGGCGATGCGGATTGGATCGGCCTGGTTAGCCTGAATTCGTCCCGAAACAGTTATCCCGGTATAGCCGGCTTCACCTTTAAACAGCCATTTATTTCTCGGTGCGATAGCCCAATTAACCAGACAGCTGTGATTTTCCAAATCTTCCGGCGCCCGGGGTATGCCTTGTCGCGCAAAATAGTCCGGTGACCCGCAAACCACCAGCGCCGAACTGGCCAGTTTCCGAGCAAACATGCTGGTATCATCCAAGGCTCCCAACGAAATAGCCAGATCAATGCCCTCATCAATCAAATCACCGGGACTGCTTTGTAAGATCATCTCTATCGTCAAGTCCGGATGAATTTTTAAAAACTCTGATACTGCACTGGCGATATGCGTCGCACCAATGACCGGCGGAGCACTGATTCTTAAAATCCCTCTGGGTTCGGTCTGCAAATGCGTTACCGCCGCCTCCATTTCCTCAACTTCCAGCAACACTTGCTGACAGCGTTCCAGATAGGAAGCACCGACGTCGGTCAAGTTCAGGCTGCGCGTAGTCCGGTTGAATAGCCGAGTACCCAACACCCCCTCTAGGTTCATGATATGTTTGGTCGCCATGGCTCTGGAAATGTCCAGGTCACGGGCGCCACCCGCAAAGCTTCCGGCTTTTGCGACACGAACAAATACGGTCATACTGGTCAATTTATCCATGAGCTAACCCTCTATCTTCTTTCCACAACAGATCTTCAATTCCACATTGCGGCACAAAACCGGCAACGGCTTCCGTTAAAATACGTCTAACCAATTCAAAATCATCATCTTTCGTTGCCAGCTCCAGGGCCGCCAGCATAAGTTCCAGCTCGGGCCATGGAATAACTTGCTCCTGCGCACGCATAATTCTTTTATGACTGGTTTCTGAAACATTGTCGCCAATCAGCAGTTCTTCATACAACTTTTCTCCAGGCCTTAAACCGGTATAGCAAATCTCTATATCGCCGGCGGGGTGCTCGGAATCATGAATTTCCAGGCCGCTTAAATGGATCATTCTTTTGGCCAAATCAATGATACGAATGGGTTCCCCCATATCCAGCACAAACACGTCGCCTCCCAAGCCCATGGCGCCCGCCTGAATAACCAGCTGCGACGCTTCAGGTATGGTCATAAAATAACGGGTGATTCGTTCGTCGGTCACCGTGACCGGTCCGCCGCTTTCGATCTGTTCTTTAAATAAGGGTACTACCGATCCGGAAGATCCCAAGACATTACCGAAGCGCACCATCGTAAAACGGGTTGGAGAATGATCGAGCGCACTGAGCGCCTGCAAAATCAGCTCGGCAAAGCGTTTGGTCGCGCCCATGGTATTGGTGGGCCTGACGGCTTTATCCGTAGAGATCAGCACAAAGGTTTCAACCTCTGTCTTTATCGCTGCTAGTGCTGTACGCAAGGTGCCGAAGACATTGTTCCATATCGCCTCGCCCGGATTTCTTTCAACCATGGGCACATGTTTATAAGCGGCCGCATGATAAATAGTTTGCACCTTGAAAGTCTTGCACACTTTTTCAATACGGCCGCCATTGGTAACCGAACCCAATACCGGAATAAGCTGTATTGCTTTAGGATTTCCTGCCTTAGTCACTAGCCGCAGCAAGTTTTTTTCTATTGCATAAAGCGCAAACTCACTGATTTCAAAAAGAATCAGCGTATCCGGTTGCAAGCGGATAATCTGCCGGCAAAGTTCTGAGCCGATAGACCCTCCTGCGCCGGTCACCATCACCACCTTGCCGGCAATATTGGCTTGCAGCAGCGCTTGATCCGGAGCCACCGCATCGCGGCCCAGCAAATCTTCAATATCAATCTCCTGCAGCGCATCGACCGTAACTTTGCCTTGGGCTATTTCAGACAATCCGGGCATGGACATCACATGAATCGCAAAGGGCTCCAGCGAGTGAATGATTTCACTTTTACGCGCCCGATTGGCCGAAGGCATGGCCAGCAACACGTCGCTAACCTGATATCGGGCTATCAAATACATCAGGGAACTGAGCGGATAAATCCTAAGGCCGTTGACCTTTTGTTTATGCAGTGTGGAGTCATCATCGATAAAGGCGACCGGCCTGAATTCGCGGCCGTAGCCTAATGCGGAAGCCAACTGCACGCCTGCGTTTCCCGCGCCATAAATCACCACATTTTTCTTTCTGGCGTGTTTTATCTCCCTGCCTCCGCCCAGGTTTAAATAAACCTCCCCCAACCACCAGCGCGCAAAAAAACGACTGCCACCCACCAGCAACAGCATATTCAGGCCATTTAATGGCAACACCGTCCGAGGTATGCCTTTGATACCAGACTCATACAGTACAAATGAAAAAACCAGCGCATACAACGTAGTCGCCTGAATAATAGTCCATAATGCCCTAACTTCTATGTAGCGAATAATCGCACGATACAAGCCCAGCTTAATAAAAATGGGGACTGCGATCAACGGCGCAGCAGCAAATAGTATCCACTCGTCATGCTTAGGGACATACAGCTCACCCCAGCGCAAAGCCAGAGCCGCCCAAAGCGCAAATACAGCAAAAAATATATCCGCACTAATAAGTATGAAATCCTTTATTTGACGTCGAAGGCCTATAAACCAGGTGCGTGTGTTTGATCTCATTAATTAGGCTCAGTTATCGTAACTGATGTTACGCAGATAGTGCGTATTCAGTTGTTGTGTCGCTATCGCGACGGTTTTTGATACGGGTTCTCGCACCCGAAGGCGAGATACTTTTCTTTGCATGGCCAAAGAAAAATAGCCAAAAGAAAGGCCATCCTGTTAAAAGCGAGATGCGCAGGCGCGGTAAACGGGATGATGAGTTTCTACTGCGTAACATCAGATCGTAATAACCGTCATTATACCTTATTCAACAAGTTCATTCGGATCGCGCGGTTTGCGATAACCGATCACCAGCTTTATAACGATAGGCCAAGATAAATAACGGCAAATACGCGACGATGAGCCCCAGGATACCGTCCAGTTTTCCCAGCGTAACCAACAGTGCAACAGGCAACAACCAGCAAACATTAATAGCGGCGATTACCAGGGTAACAGGGCGATGAGCGCCCAGGATGCGCGACGCATATTGATAAGCGTGACTATGATGGGCCTCATAAAACTTTTCTCCGCGCAACACGCGGCGGCACAAGGTCAGGGTCGCATCGACGATAAACACAGCCAACAAGATTAACCAAACCCAAAATAAACGAGGCTCAAGCCCGGCAGCCTGCACCGAAAGCAATGCCAACATAATTCCCAAAAAACCGCTGCCAGCGTCACCCATAAAAATCTTAGCGGGCGGAAAATTCCAGATCAGAAATCCAAGCGCGGCTGCAGCTAAAAGAACCTGCAGCACCCAGGCATTTGAATCCGGCGCGACCAGATAAATCATCAGCGCGCCGCTGCAACAGACCGTGATCGCCTCCATGCCCGCCAAGCCATCAATGCCATCCATGAAGTTGTACAGATTGAGTAGCCAGACGACATAAACCGCTGCACAGATATAGCCCAGCCAGCCCAAATCCAATACCTGACCAAAAGCCATAAGCTGCGGCAAACCTCCCAGCCAATAAAGCCCCCAAGCCGCCGCGCCAAAATGCACCAATAAACGCCAGCGTGCCGCGATATGCCCGTGGTCATCAAGAAACCCTGTGACCGCGACGGCTATACCAGCGCCCACCAAGGCCAAACACACCGAGGCAGAAAGCAAATCGAAACGATATAAAACAGGCAGGACTGCCAGAAATGAAAGCACAATAGCAACGCCGCCGCCGCGAGGCGTGGGCACTGAATGCGAGCTGCGCTCATTAGGGATGTCGATCAGGTTTTTCGCCAACGCATAACGGCATAAAAAACCGGTAAGCACCCAGGAACCGGCCATTGCCAACAACAGCAACCAAAAAATCATTTATACCTCTGTTGTAACAGCAAATTTACTGCTTTTTGTGGGCTACCCACTTCCGTCGTACTGGCAGGGATGCCGAACTTTTGGGTACTGGAAAATTATCTTGCTACTCAATGTCCCGTGTTTAGTTGGCAGCCTATTTATTGACTTGCCGACATCCTTGTTCACTATGAATTTTGCAAAAAATCTGCTGCGGTTTTCGTCAACGTCTCATCCACCGTCACCGGAGGTTTCCAGTCCAGCAGCTGACATGTTTTGCCGATATTAACCTGTAGCGAACCGCATAAACGCTGAGCCATATCAGACTTGCCCAGTAACATAGCGCCGGTTTTTAACATCCAGACAGGCATAGGCAATAACCTTGCGGGCTTACCCAATGCGTTGCCCAAATATTGCAACAATTCAGTAGTAGAAATATCTGCACCATCTCCGGCCAAAAATATCTGATTTGCGGCGGCAGGATGCGTGACACAGGTTGCAATCAAATCGACCAAATTATCCAGCGCCACAAAACTGCGCTTATTATGAATCGCCCCCAACGGTAACGGGACTCCCTTCTCCAGCCAACGCATCATACTGTAAAAATTACCCTTCACCCCGGGTCCGTAAACCAAAGGCGGGCGAATAATCACCACTTCCATGCCGGATTGAGCCGCCATCTGTCGCAACTCATTTTCCGCTTCAAGCTTGGAAATACCATAACAATCTACCGGCGCAGGCCGATCTTCCGCCGTATAAGCTTGGCCCGACAAGGTACTCTCGCCATTGACCCTGATCGAGCTGATAAAAACAAAACGCTGCACACCTGCTTTTACTGCCTGTCTGGCAAGATTAAGCGTGCCGTCAACATTGATCTTGCGAAACGCATCCAACGGGTCAGCAGCGTTATCGTTCATTACATGC
>CANNNN010000067.1 GCA_947506075.1 Methylococcaceae bacterium | reverse complement strand
AGAGCGTCGAGGTAAAACCCCGGTTGAGCTGGACAATTATACAGGGCCAATTCAATTTGTCAACACCTTATTAACTTTATTTTTCCGTTCATCCATGTCGAAGCCAGTTACCTAACCCCGAAGAAGCCGACCATTATAACCTGCCAACTCTAATTGTCAACATCTTTGCCAACTTTATTTCTTTCCGCCGAATACCCATAAGTACCCTGCTTTGAAAGAACTGGTAATTATACAGCCACCACGACCCACGTCAAGCTGCCATTGTTTTATTATTTCGAACTCCCTGACAATTTACTTTCCATAATTCAATCCACTTCAATTTTAATGCCTTTAGCCCTAGCCGAAGGTCAAACTACTGCGTTCCTTGTTAATTGGCTGTATATTGATCACCCTACTTTAAAAGAATCAATCTAGCATAGGAGTATCCTCTTACATGTTCTGGAATATTTTCAAGAAAAAAACACCCCAGCAAGCGCTAAGCAAGGATAATTTGAAAATCCTACCTGTTACTAATAATCCCCCCCCCTCGAAAGACATCACCGTCCCCGTCGCCTTTTTAAAAAGGCTGATACCTGTTGCTCAACTACTGACCGAGCATGAAATGCAACATCTCGCCATCACCTCCGCCAACTTCTTACCTGGAGCCATTATTTTCAACAGGGGCACAGAAATAGATGCTCTTATATACATAGTTAAGGGTAAAATTTTCATGGAAGCAAATAATGGCTCTGAATTTGAAGTAAACACGAATACCTTTAAAGCGCTATATCCCCTGTCCACAGGCAAGCTGCATTATTTTACCGCGATTGCCGGATCAAACGTAACCGTGATATACCTACCCAAAACCATTCTTCAGTTTAACCAGGATATTATTGCCGTTGTTAATAAAGAACTTAATATTCCAGATCATCTTAAAGACAATCCTTTCATTAATCGTTTTCACTATAATTTTTTAAAAGGGGAGCTAATAATCCCCAGCCTTCCCGATATTGCATTAAAACTACGCAAGGCTATTCAACAGGATTGTGAAATTACCGACATTGTCAAAATTGTTAATTTGGATCCAGTAATTTCCGCGAAACTGATTCGGGTCGTCAACAGCCCTATATATAGACCACTGAATCCTATCAGCAATTGTCTTGACGCAATCAATCGCCTCGGACTGACGACCACACGCAATCTGGTCACTTCTTTTTGCATGAACAACTTGATTAAGAGCAATAACCCCTTAATAAACAAACTCATTCAACACACCTGGCTACAAAGCATCAGGGTGTCCAGTATCAGCTACACACTAGCCCAACTGGTTCAAAAAGTAGATCCTGACGAAGCGCTACTTGCAGGACTCTTGCATAATATCGGCGCACTGCCGATATTAACTTTTGCCGACAGCCTACCGCAAGACTCTTATCAACAAAACGATCTCACTCTATGCATAAACGAAATGCAGGGACAATTAGGCTCTGTTATTTTGGAAAAGTGGGAGTTTCCAGACAAGTTAAAACAAATTCCCTTACGATCTACAGACTGGTTTTGCAGCACGACTGAAGACATCAATCTGAATGACATTGTATTATTGGCAAAATATCATCATTTTCTGGCATCCCCCGACCACAGCAAACTTCCACTATTGGTCACTCTGCCAGCCTTCCAAAAAATGGGACAACAATCCTTAACGCCAGAAATGTCCCTACAGCTACTGGATGATGCCAAACAACAAATTGCCGAAACCATGAATTTCTTCTCCCATTAACAAGTTACTTGAGCTTTTTCGTCAGACAAGATAATATTGATTCAATACTACATTGGAGCCCAGCATAATGAATACACCTATTAATAGCCTACCAAAATCTATACTTTTCAGCCTAGCCGCTGTCTTTTTACCTTTTGGGACCCAGGCAAGCTCTGACACCCCAAACAACATGCACAAACTCTACGAAGATAATTGCGCCAGTTGTCACGGCTCAGACCATGGCGGATTTATTGCTCCCGGGTTAAATTCAGAAACCTTGAAAGGCCGCAGTCCTACGGCGTTACGCACCATTATCATGGCTGGCAGTTTTGACACCTTAATGCCCCCGTTTTATGGTCGTTTATCGGATGATGAAATTCGTGGTCTAGTTAAACACCTACAAGCCACACCCAAACTGACCAACCCGGCCTGGACGATTGATGACATTAAAGCCTCAATTAAAGTCTATGTTAAAGACGAAAGCACATTACCAGCTAAGCCGATCTATGAAATCGACAACATGGACAATATTATCGGTGTAGCGGCACGAGGCAAATACGGGCGCGGTTCAGGGTCAAAAGCCGTGTTCATCAACAGCCTTACCCACAAACAAATCGGCGAAATAGCCACAGGAACCGCCGCGCACATCATCGACTATAACCCTGCCAATCCGCGCTGGGCCTATGTTAAAAATGACACCGCCGAAATTTTTAAAGTCGACTTATATTCCATGAAAATCGTGCGCAGTGTTAAAACAGGCTTCAACGGTCCTGGCCTGGGCGTTTCCCGCGACGGCAAATACATCATGGCCGGTTCTTATGTGCCGCACAATGCCGTCATTCTTAATGCCGAAACACTGGAACCGTTAAAAACCTTCGAGCTGGAAGGCATAGATCCTGACGGCAAAATGGTCAGCTCCGATTCCGGCATGATCATCGGCACCCCGTTTGCTGATATTTTTGCCATCGCACTGGAAAATGCAGGCCAAGTCTGGGTAGTCGATTTAAAAGAAGGTTTCCCTGTCACTAAAATCGAAAATGTTGGCCGTCATCTGCATGATGCCTTTTTGACCCATGGCGGTAGCAAATTGATGGTTGCCTCTTATGACGACAGCATCGTCACCGCAATTGATTTAAAAGAGCGAAAAATCATCAAAAAACTCGATGCTGGCTGCGTACCCCATGTTGGCGGTGGCGCTGCTGTTGAAGTTAACGGCCGCACCTTGGGGTTCGGCACCAACTTTGGCGATTGCGACAAAATGGTGGTCAGCGTCTGGGATCTGGACAAAATGGAAGTGGTTAAACAGATTCCAGTCTCTGGCGGCACAGAATCACCAGCCGCTCACGCCAATGCACCTTATGTCGCCGTGGATATCATCTCCAAAGACCGCCGCGCACGCACCATTCAACTGATCGACAAGCTTACCCTTGAAGTGGTCAAAACCCTGGATGTAGGCGGACATGCTTACTTCCCCGAATACAGCGCCGATGGTAAGTTCCTCTATGTCAGCGCCGGCTACAGCGGTGATGAAGTTGTGGTTTATGATTCGAGCTCTTTAAATAGAATAGCCTCAATTGCCATGGAAAGCCCAGCGGGTATCTTCTCTCACGGCAGAGTTAAATATATGACGCGCGGACTTTCACCTGACGAGTTTGAGAACGCGAGCAAGATGAAAGGGGAAAAGTGATGCGATTAACTGCTCTTTCAGGATTGCTGCTAGTGGGATTAATGCCCCAGTGCGCTTATGCGGCAAACCTTTATGCAGGCCATGCCACAGCGGCGGCGGTTTGCTCGCATTGTCACGGCATTAAAGTCCCTTCAGCCGACGCGCCCTTCCCCACTTTAGCAGGACGCGACGTGGACTATTTAAAATTAGCGCTAAAACAGTACAGTGATAAAACCCGTAAATCCGACATTATGAATGCTATTGCCGGTTCTTTAAGCGATGACGACATTAGCAATGTTGCGACATACTATGGTCGATTAAAGCCTTAACACCTATGAACAAATGGCTTTTTTTACTGTTCGTTACGAGCATAGCTTTTGCCGGTGAACCTTCACCCGACAGGAAAAGCACGCTACGCAATCTGCTTAAACAGGATTGCGGGGCGTGTCATGGTTTAACTTTAAAAGGCGGAATGGGCCCTGCCCTGTTGCCAGAAGTCTTAGCCGGAAAGTCTGATGAACTTTTGATATCAACGATACTTGAAGGACGTCAAGGCACCGCCATGCCGCCATGGCGTCCATTTATCAATCACGATGAGGCTGCTTGGTTGCTTGGGATTTTACGCAAGCCTTAAACTCATTTCACGAAGAAATACCTCTTCGTATCCTTCGTGGAAAAAAAATTCCCATTATGAAAAAACTGTTCACCCTGCTATCCCTGCTATTATCGTTCCACGCATTCGCAGACCTTCGCGCCACCGGCGACCTGGGCATTGTCATCGAACGCGAAGACGGCAATGCGCTGATCATCAACACCACCGAACATAAACGCTTATCCAAAATCGAGAAGCTGGGTGATCTTTCCCATGCGTCCGTAGTTTTTTCCCGCGACCAGCGTTACGCCTATATTTTCGGTAGGGACGGCGGCTTAAGCAAAATTGATATGCTTAAAGACGCGATCGTCAAGCGCATCATCCAGGCTGGCAACAGCATCGGCGGAGCGATTTCACAGGACGGTAAGTTAATCGCCGTGTCCAATTATACGCCTGGCGGTATCAAGGTTTTTTCATCCGATACGCTGGAACTGGTTGCCGATATTCCTTCCGACTATGGCAAAGGATTACGCTCCAAAGTGGTCGGCCTGGTCGATGCGCCTGGACAACTTTTTGTATTTAGCCTGTTTGATGCCGGAGAAATATGGCTGGCTGATTTTAAAAACCCCAAAGCGCCAGTCATTAAAAAATTTCCAAACATCGGCAAACAACCTTATGACGCGCTAATGTCGCCGGATGGACATTATTATATTGCCGGATTGTTTGGCGAACCCGGACTAGCGTTACTGGATTTATGGAATCTTGAAGCCGGTGTCAAACACATCTTGTCAGAATATGGCAAAGACGATGAGAAATTGCCGGTTTATAAAATGCCGCATCTGGAAGGCTGGGCAATTGCAGGCGACTATTTGTTTGCACCGGCCATAGGCCAGCATAAAGTACTGGTCATAAACAAAAACACCTGGGAACTGCATGACACCATCGCAGTCGTCGGACAGCCTGTTTTTGTAATGGCCAGACCGGATGCGCGGCAAGTCTGGGTTAATTTCGCCTTTCCCGACAATAACCAAATGCAGATTATCGATGTCAAAGATCTGTCTCTTCGTAAAACTTTGACGCCAGGCAAAGCCGTCCTGCACATGGAATTTACGCCGCGCGGCGAGCAAGTCTGGATTGCTTTACGGGATGATAATCAGCTGGTGATTTACGACACCGAAACTTTGCAGGAAGTCACCCGCCTGCCCGCCAATAAGCCCAACGGTATTTTCTTTAGCTCGCGCGCACATAAAATCGGTTTGTAACTCCATGCTATCTCCTTTACACAAACAGCTGCTAAACGACTATCAGCGCGATTTCCCGTTATCCTCCAGGCCTTACCAGGACATCGCAGATACCTTGGGAGTGACAGAAGCCGAAGTCCTATCGGCATTTACCGAACTGAACGCTGACGGTTTTATCAGCCGCATAGGCCCGGTTATTCCGCCCAATCATATCGGTGTCAGCACACTGGTTGCGATGTCCGTGCCTGAAGCCCAACTTCAAGTTGTCGCCGATAAAATCAGCGCTCACCCGGAAGTTAATCATAATTATGAACGCGAACACCAGCTTAACCTTTGGTTTGTGCTGATTGCTACCGATGCCGAGCACTTACGCCAGGTTATCGAAGCCATAGAACTGGAAACATCCTACCCCGCTATACAACTCCCGCTACTGGACGATTTTTTTATTGATTTGGGTTTTAAGCTGGATTTGAACAATGCTTGAGGCTAAAGATCGACAATTGCTGGAACAGATTCAACAGGGACTGCCCGTCTGCTCCAGACCCTATTTTGAAATCGGTCGGCTTTGCGACATGTCTGAAGCCGAAGTGATAGAGCGCCTGAGTAGGCTGAAAGCACAAGGCCTGATCAAGCGTCTGGGCGTCATCGTCAAACACCGGCAACTGGGTTACCGCGCCAATGCGATGGTCGTGTGGAATGTCCCGGATAATCTTATTAAACAACTGGGCGGACATATCAGCCAGTTTTCGTTTGTGACACTCTGTTACCAGCGCCCCAGGCAACCGGGATGGCCACATAACCTGTATTGCATGATACATGGCAAAGACAAGGCTACCGTTTTACAGCAAATCGAACAACTCGTAGCCGCTTGCGGCTTAAACAATTTCGACCAGGAAATCCTGTTCAGCCGCCGCTGCTTTAAACAACGCGGCGCTGTTTATCAAAAAACCAAACCTGCTTTAGCCGATGGATGACCTAGACAAACTCCTTATCAACACATTGCAAAATGGTTTTCCGATCTGTGACTCGCCTTATCAACGGGTCGCCACGCAACTGGGACTAACCGAACAGGAACTGCTAGGGCGCTTAAAAGCCTTATTGGCTAATGGCACCCTGACCCGCTTTGGCCCTCTGTATCACGCCGAACTGATGGGCGGAGCGTTAACATTGGCGGCCGTTAAAGTACCTACAGAGCGTTTCGATCAAGTCACCGAAACCATTAATAGTTTTCCTGAAGTTGCGCATAATTACGCACGCAGTCATGAACTGAATATGTGGTTTGTGCTGGCTACAGAAACGCCTGAACAAATCCAGAAAACCATCAGCGCCATAGAGCAGAAAACCGGCTTAACGGTCCACAACATGCCGAAAATAACAGAGTATTTTGTCAACCTGAAGCTGGAAGCCTGATATGCTGGATGACACAGACCGCAAAATAATCCAGGCAACCCAGTCCGGTTTGCCGCTAACACCCCAGCCTTATCATCTTATTGCTGACCAACTAGGGATAACAGCCGAAGAAGTCATGCGGCGATTGTCAGCCATGCAAAACAGCGGCATCATTCGCCGCATCGGCGCAGTGCCCAATCATTACAAACTGGGCTATCGGTTTAACGGCATGACCGTCTGGAATATACCTGATGAATTCATCGATGAACTGGGGCAACAAGTCGGGCAACTGGATTTTGTCAGTCATTGTTATCGTCGACCCCGGCATTTACCTGCCTGGCCTTACAACCTGTTTGCAATGGTGCATGGCAAAACCCAGCAAGAAGCCGAGCAACAGATTCAACAGATTTCCGAGCTGCTAGGCGGCTATAATCTGGGCTGCGATGTTTTATACAGCACAAAAATCCTGAAAAAAACCGGGTTTCGTACCGGCAAGCCACCTGTTACCGATTAGGAAATCCATTATGTTCAGACTAAGCCAATACATGCGGGAACTGCTGGACCCGACGCCGTTAAATCCGTCGCGCAAACCTCCAGCCCCGGTGGTTATCTGGAATCTGATCCGCCGTTGCAACCTGACCTGCAAGCATTGCTACACGACCTCCACCGATATTGATTTTCCCAACGAGCTGACTACTCCCCAAATCTATACGGTCATGGATGACCTGAAAGCCTTTAAAGTGCCAGTGCTGATTTTATCCGGCGGAGAACCGTTACTGCATCCGGATATCTTCGCTATTTCACGCCGCGCCAAGGACATGGGCTTTTACGTCGCGCTATCGACCAATGGCACCAAAATTTCCGAGGCTAATATTGATCAGATCGCAGCACTGGATTATCAATATATCGGCGTCAGTCTAGACGGCATCAAGGACACGCACGACCAGTTTCGACGGGTAAAAGGCTCATTCGACCAGGCCTTGCGCGGCATCCATTTATGCCTGGACAAGGGCATTAAAGTCGGCTTGCGCTTTACCTTGACCCAGGATAACGCCCACGATTTTCCGGCCTTGTTGCAGTTAATGGACGACAAGCATATCGACAAATTCTATTTATCGCATTTGAACTACGGCGGTCGCGGCAATAAAAACCGCAAGGATGATGCCCATTTTGCCATGACCCGAGACGCGATGGACTTACTGTTTGACACCTGCTATGACTGGCTTAAAGCCGGCAAAGATCGGGAATTTGTTACCGGCAATAACGATGCGGACGCGGTTTATTTTTTGCATTGGGTAGAACGGCGTTTCCCGGATAAAGTCCAACATATCAAGGCCAAACTTGAACAATGGGGAGGCAATGCCTCCGGCGTCAATGTCGCCAACATCGACAACCTGGGTAATGTCCATCCCGACACCTTCTGGTGGCATTATGACCTGGGTAATGTAAAGGATCGGCCATTTTCAAAAATATGGCAGGATACCAGCGACCCGCTGCTGGCAGGACTTAAACAACAGCCAAGGCCGTTGGAAGGACGTTGTGGTACATGTGATTATCAGAAAATCTGCAACGGCAATACCCGCGTCAGGGCCGCGCAAACGACCGGGAATGTTTGGGCTGAAGATCCGGGCTGTTATCTGACCGACACTGAGATTACGTGCGCAGGATAAAGCCCTGTAGCTACTGTTCCCAAGCTTGAGCTTGGGAACCCGCATAAACGCTTACTTTTTAGGATCAATCAATCCTGTAGTCATCCTCCAACAATTTGGCATGAGCCACGGCCAACCTCGCGATCGGGATGCGTGGCGCGGAACAGGACACATAATCCAGTTTGATATGATGACAGAAACGTATCGATTGCGGATGCCCTCCCTGTTCCCCGCAGATGCCGATTTTAATATCGGGGCGGGTTTTACGCCCTGAGTCAGCGGTCATTTTCATCAACTGCCCAACGCCTTTCGCGTCAAGCACTTCAAACGGGTTGTCCTGAAGCAAACCGATTTCGTTGTAGAGGGGCAGAAATTTGTTTTCCGCATCTTCGCGCGAAAAGGAGAAAGTCGCCTGCGTTAAATCATTAGTACCGAATGAGAAAAACTCAGCTACTTCGGCCAAATGCCCTGCGCGAGTGCAGGCTCTGACGGTTTCCACCATGGTACCGAATTTAAATTCCAGCTTAATACCGTACTGACTTTCGACTTCCTGTTGAATCTGATCGACATAGGCTTTTACTTTTAACAACTCCTGCACCGTAATAACCTGCGGCACCATGATTTCCGGCGAAATAGGCGTATGTTGCTTGGCGCATAGCGCGGCGGCCTCTAAAATCGAGCGAATTTGCATCTGGTATATTTCCGGATACGACATGCCTAGCCGCACCCCCCGATGTCCGAGCATCGGATTGACTTCGTACAATTCTTTGACCTTCCTCAGCATCAATTCCTTTTTGGCAATCGCTTTATTGATTAACTCCTCATTCAAGTGACTAAACGGCGCCGGTAAGGAGGTCTGTCCACCCAAGGTTTCCAGAGCGACCTGCTGTCCCTGGATCGTCAGTTTATACAGATTCAGGGCCTTGATTTCATCTTCCAACTGGTGCTCGCTAGGCAGAAACTCATGCATAGGCGGATCCAGTAAGCGTACCGTGACCGGGTAAGGCGACATCGCCTCAAAAATCTGTTTAAAGTCATCCCGCTGAATCGGAAATAACTTATCCAACGCTTGCTCCCTAGCGTCCTTATTGTCTGCCAGAATCATGTCAATCACCAACGGCAGGCGATCTGACGCGTTAAACATCCGTTCGGTCCGGCACAGACCTATGCCCGTTGCGCCATAGCTGAGCGCCATGCGTGCGCGTTCCGGCGTATCGACATTGGCATGGACTTCCAGCTCTGCAAACTGATCGGCCCAGGACAGCAAGGTTTTTAGTTCTTCGGAGAATGTAGGTTCTATCGTTGCTATTTTTCCCAGGTAAATCAATCCGGTACTACCGTCAATCGTGATGGTATCGCCTTCGCGGATATGCAGATCACCGATAATAGCCTGATGAGCGCGCACATCGATTTGTATATCTTCGGCGCCGGCAATACAGGCTTTACCCATACCCCGCGCAACCACAGCGGCGTGCGAGGTTTTACCGCCACGACTGGTCAAAATACCCTGGGCCGCAAAAAAACCATGTATATCTTCAGGTTTTGTTTCCTCTCTCAGTAAAATGACCTGTTCTCCGGCACGGCCCATTAATTCAGCAGTATCGGCATTAAACACGCATTTTCCGTAGGCGGCCCCCGGCGATGCCGGCAAGCCTTGTGCGACAGGCTTGGCTTTATTAGCAGGATCAAGTTGTGGGTGTAACAACTGTTCCAGCAATTCCGGGTTGATGCGCAACAAAGCCTGTTCCTTATTGATCAGGCCTTCTGTCACCATCTCCACCGAAGTGCGCACCATTGCCGCCGCGTTCATTTTTCCGTTCCGGGTTTGCAGACAGTACAAAATGCCGCGTTCAATCGTGTATTCGTAATCCTGAACTTCGTGATAATGCGCTTCGAGCCTGTTACGCAAATCAACCAACTGTCTATAGAGATCCGGCATTTCATAGGACAATTCCTGCACCGGTTTTGGCGTACGAATACCGGCGACCACATCCTCACCTTGCGCATTAACCAGGTATTCGCCGTACATTTCATTAACGCCGGTGCCCGGATTACGGGTAAAACCTACGCCGGTTGCGCAATCGTTACCCATATTGCCAAACACCATCGCGACTACGTTAACCGCCGTGCCGTTGGCCATGTTCGAAGTGATATGAAATTCGCGACGATAATCGACGGCTCGTTTGCCGGTCCAGGAGTTGAAGACCGCTTTAATCGACAGTTCCAGTTGCTCATAAACATCTTCAGGAAAGGGCCGTCCGGT
>CANNNN010000066.1 GCA_947506075.1 Methylococcaceae bacterium | reverse complement strand
GTCCGAACGTTTTACGGCCATTCAGGTGAAAACCGCCCTGATTCGGCGCGATCACATAACACAGATTTTCCACGGCACGCGCACGCAGTAGCAATTCCCAGTGCGCAGCGCCTGTTTCTGCAGTAAATGCCGACGGAATGACCAATATGTCCATGTCCATGTTGCGGAAAAATTCCGGAAAACGCAGGTCGTAACAGACTGCCACACCCAATCGACCAAACGGCGTATCGATAACCAGCACATCATTACCCGGCTCAATGGAGTCTGATTCCCGATAAACCTCATTACTGCCGGGAACGCTGACATCAAATAAATGTACTTTGTCGTAGCGTGCTACACGCTCGCCTTGGTCATCATAAATAAGACAGGCGGCCCGCACTTTATTACTATCGTCACCTGCTATAGGAATAGTGCCGCCAACCACCCAAACGCCGTATTTTTTAGCGATCGAGGCTAGAAAACTCTGGATAGGTCCTGAGCCATCGATTTCTTTTGCCTCGACTTTGTCACGCTCATGATCGCCCATCAACGCAAAATTCTCAGGCAACGCGACCAGCTTAGCGCCCACCTTGACCGCTTCAGCTATCAGCTTTTCGGCTTCCAGCAAATTGGCGTTGATATTGGGGCTTGATGCCATTTGTATGGCCGCACATCTATTCATAATTGATCTCTGTTAATTTTTATAATGGAACTCGGATGATACGGATTAAAAAGCTTTACGCGATTTAAACAGATATTATTTTGTTTGTATCCGTATTTATCTGCCAATTCGCGTCATCCGTGTTCTATTTTTCTAACTGCGGAGTCATTTCTTGTTGTTCCACCCAGGGAAAATGGGTAATGCCTCTCCAGGTTTTCTGTAACAAGCCATCGTTTTTATGCATAGGAATGATTTCTGCACTGTTCCAGCCGCCTTTTACCCGATACTGGGAACCAAAGAAAAATCCCTCTTGGTCTTTGCCGGTCAAAGATCTACCCACCAAGGCTGCCACTTTACCCATAATTGTACCAGCAATAGGCACCGCATCGGCACTTTTAGGCATGACATTAATGATGTGATCAATGGTCTGATTAACAAGATCAGTATCACCATCAATGGTGATTTTTGCAGGAATAGCATCAACGACTAAATCGTGAGTCGCGGCTATGCCGTTTAATAAATCAAAATGCCCGTTGATGCGATTAAACGTCAAACCTTCCTGATAAATATCACTAAAATCCAGCTGCGCCCGTTTTATCCATTGCGCCATGGCCAGTATTCCCAGTAATCTGCCGAATCCGGGCTCTATACTTAAAATGCGTCCATTCTTAAAATCAACATCGACTCGACCTTTCAAATCCGCCAACGAAAACTGATACGGTGCAGCATCCCAGTTAAATGAAAAATCAATGTCCGCGCTGGTTTCAGCCAGATCTTTGGTAATTTCCAGACGCTTAAGGAAGTCACCGGTTCGGGCCAGTTCCAGCCGACCTTCGATATGCGTTTTAGAGCGCTTACCACTGCTTAGCCATTCGCCGCCCGTTACATCAAGCTTTAGATCGGTTCCGGACAATGCTAATCGTTTAAAGCCCATGCCGCCCGGTATGCGCTTTGTTTCTAAGGTCAACTGCCCCAGGTCTAACGACCGCCATAGCGTTTTATCACTGGTGATGGAAAGTAAAGGCAGGCTGGACGGCAACAACTGCAGTTCCGACTCTGCTGCTGTAGTAGCAGTAGCAGGGACTTCCTTGGTTTCCGTCTCCGGCTGTTTTAAAGCCGAAAGATCCACTGAGAGCATATCCAGACTGATTTTTTCAGTGCCGTTAGTCGCTACGGGAATACGCAGGGTACCGGTAGCGAATGCGCTGTTGATAGCACCCGCCCAATAACTACCCTTCGGCTTCAACGACATATCGAATGCGCCCAACAGTGTGTTTTTCCACTGTGCATGCTGGCTGTGTATCGTTATTTGCCTGATGTTGTTTCCTGCGCCATCAGACTTAGTGTTTTTCTGGGCCATCAATGCCAGCCAATCTTGCAGATTCAGAGGGTCCTGATTGATTTCCACTAACAACCCGGCTTCCGACGGTTGCGCGACTTCGCCTGTGCCGACCAATATATGCCCCGATTGAACGCGCTGTTGCGCAAGATCCAATTTAATCGCAGCCTTAAATTGTTCGTTGTAATTGATGACTATCGGCAATAATGCCTGCTCACCCAGGCCAAAAGTCAGCGACAACGGTTTTTTCTGAGACTTTTCTTTAGCTAAAAATCCCGGCAAATCCAGCGCTACACCGGCAAGATCGGATTGCACCACCAGCTCTGATGGACTCCCGGGATAAGGCAGACCCAGCTTTAATCGATAAGCCATCATCCCTTTAGCTAACTCCCACCCCGCCATCTTGAATTTTTCTTGTAACTCAGCTATCCCGACGCGTCCTGTTATATTGACAAAGGTCTGCTGATGCTCGGCTTTGTCGATATTAACCTTGATGGGCCGTCCTAAAGCCTGGGCATGAATAGTGTCACTGTAAACACCATGCTCGGTAAACTTTAATTCCCCATCAATTTTATTTATGTCCAGATCCAGCGCTGTCACCTTCAGGGCGGCATGATTAAATTGAGCCGCTCCGTACACTTTAGGCATAAGCCCCTCGGCTAACGGTAAAACAAGATCCAGCGCTACCCGAGTGTCGCCCTGGGGAACAACGGCATCGACCAGAAAACCCACTTCTGAAACCAGCGGTGATTGCTGTAAAAAGGTGAACACATCAGTTACTTTACCTTCGAACTCGCCCTTGACCGTCAGCCATTTGCTGGTTCCCAATTCAGGATTGATAACCGTTGCCTGGGTAATATTGAGATTCTTGCTCTGTCCCTGCTGAAGCTCGCAAGTCATCGCTTTTTGTGAAATCGTGACCTGACCCTTTATGTTGTTTAACTCCGGCCAGCCAGGGGCATAAGACAAATTCAGCTGGTCGATATCCAATATAGCCTCAAACACGCCGTCTTTAGCTTGAGCCGGGAAGACGCCGAGTTTGGCCACATACAACAAATCGCCTTGGGTAACGCGCCCACCCAAAAAAGCATCATCAAACCAGACCACATCGGCGGGTTTCATTACCTTGGTCGGAAAATAATGCTTCGCCTGACTGATGTCATCGCTGACAAAGGAAGTTTGCAGATCCAGAAAAGGAAGCTCCTTGGTTTTTGGAATCGTCAAAATCAGGCGGTTTGTACTTTCCATGCCCGGCAGATTCAACTCGATATGCGAACTTGCTAGCGTCCAGTCAGTTTCTGTCTGCCGCCAGTTTATCGCGCCTAAGAGTTTTTTGATGATGAACGCTTCGCGGAAAATATCCGGTGCCAAGAGCTGCGCATCGTCAGTCGCCAAACGCAAAGCGCCCGCTGTTTCGTCACCTTGTATTTGTCCGGTGAAATTATCTATTCCAGGCAGTTGCGCAAACGGAGCGAAACTCAGACCTGCAAATTTTCCGTTAACGGCAATGGTTTGTTGATCGGGGTCTGCGAACAGAGACAAACTTTCCAACGAACCCTTGACCTGCGCCTGTACCAACAGCTTGGCCTGCTCAACGGGTAACGGTGCAAAAAACTGCGCCAGGCGGGAGGCTTCCTGCAAGTCCAGTTTCCGACTAAGCACCGAGATGTTATGCAAAAAACTGCCTTCTTTAACAAGGCCGGCAATACTGAAAACAACATCGGACCAGGGCTTTACGCCACTCTGGTCGGCTGTTTCCAGCAGAAACTGCTCTACATCAAGTTGCCATTGACTGTCATTCAATCGCCAGTGAAAGCGGGTTTTTAACTGCTTAACGGGGAAATTTTGATTATCCTGACGGGATACGTTCATCTGCTGTATCTGAACGTCACCATTGACCGCAACCAGTTGCGACTGCTTTAGCTCGCTCCAGATTTTAAAATCTCCGGTCCCTGAATTAATCTTCAGCGCAAGAGGCAGATCAACCGTCACCCACTCAGGCAAATGCAGATTTTTTCCTTGGATATAAATAGCGCCATTAAGCGCTGATGGCTGAAATACATCGCCTTGCAAATCCATAGCCAAAGTCAACGCATCGCCATATTTTTTCGGCAAGGCCATGATGATATTGATTTTATGCCGCTGTGCTTCGTTAATAATAGCCAAATCGACTGACTCAAACTTTAAGGCCTTAGTCTTTCTTTTTTCATCCTGCCAGGTAATTTCACTTTGCACTACTTCGTATTTGCCACCCTGCAATAGCCATAAAGGCTGACCATCACCGGCTTTTAATCCGACTACCGCAAAACTGCCGTCCGGTTTGCGTGTTACTGAAAGCTTGGTGCCAACCAGCGTTACCCGTGAGGATGACAATAACTCTCTGTTGACCAGCATATCGAGCAAATTGATACCTAGGCGTATTTCTTTCAGCTGAACGGCCGGCGGGGCATTGGAAACAAGCGAAGCAACGGCAATGTCCTTAAGTAACAATTCAGGACTAAAGCCACGCATTTTGGCGCCTATATGGCCTATGACGACAGGCGCGCCAACCAATTCACCGATGTGCGTCGCCAACTCCGTCTTATAATGTTCTATTCCATACAATAACAAGCGCACGCCGGTCAGACTGACTGCGGCTGCAATCAAAGACCAGAAAACAAGATGCCGCGTAGCGCGCTTAATATGATGGATCACAAAAAAGACTAATGATTAAGGACGAAGGGCAAAAGAAAAAAGAACATCGCGCTATCCTTCGCACTGCGCCTTTTGCATTTCGTCTTAAAGTAAAACCACATCATACTGCTCCTGATTATATTCGGCTTCGGCCCTGAACTTGATGCGTACGCTCAAAAAGACTTCCAATTCGGCCAGCATATCCGCTTCCTCATCCAGCAGCATTTCCACGACCTCATTCGAGGCCAGAACCAATATCTTCTGCACCTTGTACTGCCTGACTTCGCGAATAATTTCCCGAAATATTTCCAGGCACATCGATTCTGCGGTCTTTAGCACGCCTCGACCGCCGCAGGCGCTGCAAGGTTCACACAGTATATGCTCCAGACTTTCCCGGGTCCTTTTCCTAGTCATTTCCACCAAGCCCAGCACCGAAACCTCGGTGATGTTGGTTTTGGCATGATCTTTTTGCAAATGCCGCTCGAACGCCTGTAAAACCTGCCTTTTATGATCGGCACTTTGCATATCGATAAAATCGATAATAATGATGCCGCCGAGATTGCGAAGACGCAGCTGCCTGGAAATCGTCTGCGCGGCTTCGAGATTGGTTTTAAAAATGGTTTCTTCCAGGTTTCGGCCGCCGACATAACCACCGGTATTGACATCGACCGTGGTCATTGATTCAGTCTGATCAAACACCAGATGACCACCCGATTTCAGGTTGACTTTGCGCTCCAGCGCTTTTTGAATTTCATCTTCGACGCTGTAAATATCGAATACCGGGCACTCGCCGGTGTAATGTTCAATGACCGGCACGATTTCCGGCACAAATATCTGTGCAAATTCAATCAGACGCTGATAGGTTTCCCTCGAATCCACCCTGACTCTTTCTATGCCTTCCCGATATAAATCCCTCAAGGTTCTGACGCTCAGCGGCAAGTCCTTGTGGATAAACTGCTTGGGCTTGGCATCGGCAATCTTGGCGGCTATCGACTCCCACAGTTTCAGCAAAAAGGTCATGTCGGCAGTCAACACCGTCTCATCGACGCATTCTGCAGCCGTTCTGGCAATAAAACCGCCGCATTGATGTTCCTGCCTGAAAGCTTCAAGACAGACTCTTAACCGTGTGCGTTCTGCCTCACATTCAATTCGTTGGGATACGCCGGAATTCTGCGCATAAGGCATATAGACCTGAAATCGCGAAGGTATCGAAATTTCCGTCGTTAGGCGTGCGCCTTTGCTGCCCAACGGGTCTTTGACCACTTGGACAATAATATGCTGACCTTCATGCAGATAATGTTCGATATTTTCCGAGGCTTTTTTTTCCAGATCCTTGGCGCACAAATCGGAAAGATGTAAAAAGGCCGCCCTGGGCAGGCCGATGTCGACAAAAGCCGCCTGCATGCCCGGCAGTACCCGGCATACCTCACCTTTATAGATGTTACCTACCAAGCCCCGCTGCCGGGTTCTTTCGATGATTAATTCCTGCAATACACCATTTTCAATAACCGCAACCCGGGTCTCAGGCGGGGTCACGTTGATTAAGATTTCTTCGCTCATTTGAACAACTCGATTCCTTGTCTGGATAAAAGTTCGGCGGTTTCAAACAACGGCAAACCGACCACGCCGGAAAAACTGCCGCTTATCGACGCTACCAATACACCGCCCAGGCCTTGTATCGCATAACTGCCGGCCTTATCAAGCGGTTCCCCGCTCTGCCAATAGGCCGCTATTTCGGCTTCCGTCAACGGCCTGAAAGTCACCTCGGTCATACTGACCGCCTGACCATGCTCCCGCCCCCTCAACGAGACCGCACTGTAAACCCTGTGCATTTTACCGGACAACTGCCTTAACATGGATAATGCATCATCCCGATCTTTAGGTTTTCCCATGATCAAATCCCCCAAAACCACGGCGGTGTCGGCAGCCAAAACCGGCAAATCCTCGCCCAGCCGGGCGATACAGGCGGCTGATTTCTCGGCGGCGAGCCGCTGCACATAGTCCAAAGGAGTTTCATTCGAAAGCGGCGTCTCATCCAGATCGACCGGATGAACCCTGTATTTAACCTTAATCTGATCCAACAATTCCTTGCGTCTAGGCGAGGCTGAGGCAAGAATAATCTGCGCAGTCATTAGCGATGATACGGATGGTTATGAAGTAAACTCCAGGCGCGATAAAGCTGTTCAGCGACAACGATACGTACCAGCGGATGAGGAAAGGTCAATTTAGACAGACTCCAGGATTCTCGCGCCAGTTGTTTAACGGCATCTGCCAAACCCTCCGGCCCGCCAATTAATAAGGACACATGCTGCCCGCTTCCCAGCCAGCGTTGCATCGCATCCGCCAATTCGGGGGTCGTCCAGGATTTTCCGGGGATATCCAAAGTCACAACCAGTGTGCCCTGGGGAATTGCCGCAATCATACGCTCGCCTTCCTCTTTGACAATCCGACTGACATCGCTGTTCTTTGTGCGTTTTCCCGGCGCTATTTCCTTAAGAACCAGCTCGCATTCGCGCGGCAAGCGTTTGGCATATTCCTCATAACCCTGCTGCACCCAGCCCGGCATACGGTTTCCTACTGAAATCAGATTTATTTGCATGCGGTGCAGGATACAGAGAACAGGCTGCTGATGCAATGTACTCTAAGGGTGTCCATAAATAGCCGGCTAAAAAACTTAAGTAATCGACTATTCAGCCGCTACACTGACTAATCAACACAGGAGTGATACCGTGAACATTCAATATTTCGAACCCGCATTCGCCGCGCCTGTCTCCGGCAGGCTTGCGGCATTCTCACCATCCTTGGCGACCGCCGGATTAGTCCTCAGCTTATTGCTGCCGGCCTGCACGACTGTCACAGCGCCGCCACTTGCAGTACAGCCAAATAGAACCCTAAGCGCGATAGGCTACGGCACTGTCGAAAAAAGCGATAAATATTCCCGCTCGCAAATTAAACTGATGGCCATGCGAGCATCCAAAATGGATGCCTACAGAAGCTTGGCAGAACAACTGAATGGCATGCAATTGCGTGGTCAAACGAAAGTAGACGATATGGAAGTCACTTATGACAGTTATCAGGTGTTTCTTAATGCTTATTTGCGCGGAGCCAGGGTAAAAAGAACCTCGCCTATTGGCAGCGACATCTACGCCGGTGACGATATGTTTGAAACCGTGGTGGAACTTGATCTGACGCCAAGATTCTATGAATGTATTAACGGCTCAAGCGCATTGCTTAATCAATGCCTGCAACAAAACGCCCAAAGCCCGACGCCCAACATTGAGCAGAGCGCTTCTGCTGCACCCGGTTTTGACCATAGCCCAGCCAAGGTAGATAGCATCAGTACGGCGGCCTGCAATACCGCTGATTGTTACAACTACCCCGCCACCAAGGGATTCAAGCAAAAATAAATTAGCTATGAAAATCATCACAAATAGCCTTTAATGAAGCTTATGTCGCAATTTTTTCCCGGTTTTATGAATGGCAAAGATAGCAGTTAACTTTATGGGGCTTGCATGTTTATTAAGCCTATCATGCACCTCTATTCAACCACAAGCGCTGGTCCAGTCGCATGTCGTTACCGTTGAAGGCCAAGCTGCCGTCAGCAATCACATGCCGCAACTAGCCAAACAACAAGCCTTGCAGGATGCCATTCGCCAGGCATCAATGCAGGCCTCTGTTAATGTTCGCAGCCAGACGCAGGTCAATCAAAATAATATTTCCCTCGATACGCTCTCTATGCGGACCGCTGCCGCCGTCAGTAACACTAAAATCATCAAGGAATGGACTAGTAATAATATCTATCATGTTATTGCGAAAGTGGAGTTATCTGCCGACAACTCTTGCACTCCCCCTTATAAAAAACGCATCATCGCAACGGCCTTCCCCTTAGTCAAACAAGAACAAGTAACCGGCTACGAAACACAGGATTTATCGTCCGGCATTCCTCGCGAGCTTAATAATTATTTAATGGAATCCGGCGAATTCATAGGCAGTAACGCTACAAACATCAACTTATATCCAAGAGCCGACCTGGCCCCGGAAGTACAGGACCATACCGCCTATCGCCCCTCAAAAGTCATGCAACTTGCGGCAACTAACGGCGTGCAATTTGTGTTATCAGGCGTAATCAGGGATCTGGAAGTTGAATCCAGCGAATACATGAGAGGCGCAGGCCCTTTGGCCTACGCCAGAAGTTTGGCGCGCGACGTTGTCGCCAGGCGCGGACTCGGCATTGATGTTTATGTGCATGACGGATTGACCGGGGCTTTACTGTTCCAGCAGCGCTATGTTGATACTGTACTCGGCGATGTGTGGATTCCTGCAACTTATACGGTAGGTAGCGAACGCTTTAATGACACCTCTACCGGCGAAAAAATTGCCCAGCTTATAGATCGAGCAAGTACTGATATTCGCCACGCCTTAAGTTGCTACCCCTTTGCAACCCGCATCATTGAAATCAGGGACGATAAAGTATTTATTGATGCGGGCGCGCAGGAACGGCTTAATGTCGGTGATCAACTGGTCGTTTATGGCTCGATCGGAGATGATTTGACGCTTGACGGCGGCCTCAGCTTTATCGGCAAGAACAAGCAGCCAGTCGGCGTCTTAACCATCCGCAGCATCATGCCTCGTTACGCGATAGGCAGCCTGGAGGTTTCCGCTCGAGAACTGGGCGTCAAGGTCGGTGACTGGGTGAAATCCCAGTAGGACTTAAACAATCCCGCCATGCTATACGGCTAGTGATAGACTATACTTTCGTTTTTACATCCACCTTAACCGAGTTCCTTATGGAAATTAAATCACGTTTTTTTGGCGAACAAACCATCGATCCCAGCACCATCATCAACTTTCCGAACGGAATTCCGGGCTTCGAAGACCAAACCCGTTTCAAGCTTTTTCATCAGGAAGGCGACAATCCCCTGGTCTTCTGGCTGCAATCTTTGGACGATGAAGCCTTGGTCTTTTCAGTTGCGCAGCCGTCTATTTTCAATATCAATTACAACTTTGCATTAAACGACGCTGAAGAAGCTATGCTGGGCATTGAAGATCCAGCCGATACGCTGCTGCTGATCATTCTGCATAAAGACGAGTCAGATCAGCCTACCGTTAAAGGCGCCATGAAATCCCCTCTAGTGATCAACGTCGCTAAAAGAATAGGCTTGCAAAAAGTGCTGACTGAAGTAGAGCAAAGCATAACGCTGACTGAAGCCAGCAATGAAATTAATGTTACTGGAAGTGTATAAAACCAGCTACTCAACGATAAAGTATAAGTATAAGTAGACGGTCAACTCTCAGTAATGTGGAAAACAGAACGCCGATGATGCTGATTTTTATGCTGAAATATGATTTCTTTGACGCTCTGCTTCTAGCATATTCAGCTGCGTCATCAGCGGTCTATCATTAGCCAGCCAGCTGAACAGGAATGGAACTGGTTGATCGCTGAACCTCGTTCTTTTCATTAAAATAAATCAGCGTAGGTTTATGATTTTCGACTTCCTTCTGATCCAATAGCGCAAATGCGCAAACAATAATCAAATCACCGGGACACGCCAGTCTAGCCGCAGCGCCGTTTACTGAAAACAAGCCGGACCCGGCTTCCGCACGTATCGCATAGGTGGTAAATCGCGCACCGTTGTTGACATTATAGATATGTATCTGCTCGTATTCCCTGATACCCGATAAATCGAGGATATTGCTGTCAATCGCACAAGAACCTTCATAACCCAGCTCTGAATGAGTCACTGTCGCTCTGTGTAATTTTGCTTTAAGCATCGTGATTTGCATAATAAAACACTCTATAAATACCCTTGATAACCGCGCATTATCCATTAATTGCAACAATGCATCAACTTTAGCTTCGACTTCGCTCAGCTACCGGGGGACATACTTCATCCTCAGCCTCGATGACTGAGCGTTGTTCATCGTTGGCTGAGCTTTGTTCATCGCTGGCT
>CANNNN010000065.1 GCA_947506075.1 Methylococcaceae bacterium | reverse complement strand
CTAATCCATAACGCGGCAATAAGCAAATATGCACTTTCAAGATCATGAGGTTTAGGTGCTGGAGTAGTGAAGTCAAAAATCATGCGGCTATTGTCTATTATTTTATGATTTTTTTGTGAAAATATTTAAATGGTAGGTGAACGGTTACTATTTAATTCATTGAAAGATCGGTGACGTCTGAATTAACACTTGAGCCAGTCCGATAGATACAGGGCATTCATAAACACTGCGCACCCTACACAACCGGTTTCAAGGTCAATTTATCCAGTAACTCGGTTATAAAATCCAACTTCTGCCCGCTCGTCTCAAACGGCTTGATAAACCGTAACTTATCCCCGCCATCAAACTTATACACCTGAGCCTGGGTTTGTATTAATGAAATCAGCTGATCGGCATTAATATTGGGTGTCGCTGAAAAGATAATCCGCCCCCCACCGGTATTGGCTTCAATTTTTTTGATACCCAGCTTTTCGGCCTGCTGCTTTAACTCGGTGACGCTAAACAGGGTTTTTACCGGTTCCGGCAACAAGCCGAATCTGTCGATCATTTCCACCTGTAATTCGCGTAACTCTTCTTTAGTTTCGGTATTAGAAATGCGCTTATACAACACCAAGCGGCCATGAATGTCCGGCAGATAATCTTCCGGAATCAGCGCCGAGGTTTGCAGGTCGACTTCCGGTCCTCTGTCCATCGGCGCATCGAGTTCAGGCTGTTTTCCGGACTTTAACGCGCTAACCGCACGCTCCAGCAATTCGGTATACAGGGTAAAACCGATTTCCTGAATCTGACCGCTTTGATCATCGCCGAGCAATTCACCTGCACCGCGTATCTCCATATCATGCGACGACAGCATGAAGCCCGCGCCCAGATCGCCGGAAGCTTCGACCGCTTCCAGCCGCTTAATAGCATCTTTGCTCATCAGCGTTTTGGGCGGTACGACAAAATAGGCGTAAGCACGGTGATGCGATCGCCCCACCCGACCGCGCAATTGATGCAGCTGCGCCAGACCCAGTTTGTCGGCGCGATTGATGATGATGGTATTGGCGCTGGGTATGTCGATGCCGCTTTCTATAATCGTCGAACACAACAACAGATTAAAGCGCTGATGATAAAAATCCAGCATGATCCGTTCCAGTTCGCGCTCCGGCATTTGGCCGTGGGCAATTTCTATCCGCGCTTCAGGCACCAGGGTTTGCAAATCCCTAGCCATTTTCTCCATGGATTTGACATCATTATGCAGAAAGAACACCTGGCCGCCGCGTTTGATTTCGCGCAAACAGGCTTCCCTGATCTGCGCGTCTATCCATTCGCTGATGAAAGTCTTGATCGCGTGACGATTTGGAGGGGGACTCGCAATTATCGAAATATCCCGCAAGCCCGACATCGCCATATTCAGTGTTCGCGGAATTGGCGTTGCGGTCAGCGTCAGCATATCCAGTTCGTTGCGCAGTTTTTTGAAGTGTTCTTTTTGGGTCACGCCAAAGCGGTGTTCCTCATCGATCACCACAAGTCCCAGCGCTTTATATTTGATCTCTTTCGACAATAACTTATGCGTACCGATGACTATGTCGACCTTGCCTTGCGCCAGTTCTTCGGTAATCTCTTTTTGCTGTTTGGGACTGACAAAGCGCGACAACACTTCGACACGCACCGGCCAGTCGGCAAAGCGGTCGCGGAAATTCTGATAATGCTGTTGGGCCAGCAAGGTGGTCGGCACCAGGATAGCCACCTGCTTGCCGTTTTGCACAGCAATAAAGGCGGCCCGCATCGACACTTCGGTTTTACCGAAACCGACATCGCCGCAAATAACACGATCCATCGGATGAGGACTCGCCATATCTTCCAGTATTGTTTCGATCGCAGTCTGTTGATCCGGCGTTTCTTCGAAAGGGAAGGCTTCGGCAAAAGCCGCATACTCGATATTCTCAACCTCAAACGCATGGCCTTGCTTGACCGCTCGTTTGGCATGAATCTCCAATAATTCTGCGGCAACGTCCCGTATGCGCTTGATCGCTTTTTGCTTGACCTTGCCCCACTGGTCGCCGCCCAGTTTATGCAAGGGCGCATTTTCAGGACTCATGCCGGTATAACGACCGATCACATGCAAGGATGAAACCGGCACATACAGTTTGTCGCTATTGGCGTATTCCAAGGTCAGAAATTCCGCTGCGATGCCACCAATCTCGAGCGTCTGCAAGCCTAAGTAGCGCCCAACGCCATGCTCCTGATGCACGACCGGCGACCCTATCGTCAATTCATTCAGGTTGTTGACGATATTTTCCAGCTGACTGGCCGCAGACTTGCCTCGTCTGCGCCGCTGCTGGACTTTTTCTCCGGACAGCAGGTTTTCGGTGATGATCACCAAGCTTGGATTTTCCAGATGCAAGCCATGATCCATAGGCGCAACCAGAATAGACGGCGAGAGTTCGGACTGTAGAAATTTATCCCAGTTTTCTACTGGTTTTACTGATATTTTGTAGTGTCTTAACTTATCTATCAGGGCTTCCCTGCGCCCCGCCGATTCCGCGACAAATAAAATCTTGCCATCAAAACCACTTACAAATTGCTGCAAGGCCTGAGCCGGCAGCTCTTGTTTGGCATCGATAGTTAGATTCGGCAACGACTGACAATTAAACACAATGTTATCGGCATCGGCCTGATCTCCGCCGAGTGTAATACGGGCAAACTCAGAACATCTTTGCGCCAGCTCATCGGCTGATAAAAACAACAGCTCAGGCTTCAATAACGGCCGATCCACATCATATTTTCTTTGTTGAAACCTGTCTTCGGCTTCGGCATAAAAAGCGCATGAAGAGCCAGCAAAACTATCCGCCATCACCAAAATCGCCGATGTTGGCAGGTAATCGAACAAGGACGCCATCTGCTCTACAAACAGTGGCAAATAATATTCGATACCCCCGGGCGTAATGCCTTTACTGACGTCCAGATAGAAATGATTTTTAGGTGAAGTTTCCGGGAAAACCTCCCTAAAAGCCTGGCGAAAATGCTTGATCGAATCATCGGTCAGCGGAAACTCCCTAGCAGGGAATAACTGAATCTTATCGGTCTTATCCAGTGAACGCTGTGTTTCCGGGTCGAAGGTACGTATCGATTCAATCTCATCATCGAATAATTCAATGCGAAATGGCACTTTGCTGCCCATTGGAAACAAATCGACTATCGAACCCCTGACCGCAAATTCACCGTGTTGGTAGACTTGCGACACACAATGATAACCTACGCTTTCGAGCTTGATCCGGTTGAGCTCCAAATCGAAATGTTCGCCGACCTTAACTGCAAAACTGTTGGCCAACACATGCTCTCGTGGCGCCAACCGGTGCATTAAGGTCGTCACCGATACCACCAGTGCGCCGCGTTTTACTTGGGGCAACAAAGCCAGGGTTTTTAGCCGCTCAGAGATAATTTCCGGCAGCGGAGAAAAAACATCATAAGGTAAGGTTTCCCAATCTGGGAAATGCAAAATAGGATATTCATTCTGCAAAAAGAACGCTAACTCATGCTCCAGGCGCAAGGCGGTCTGATTATCCGGCGTAACAATAACAATCAGACGGCTTTCGTTTTTAATCGCAGAAGCCAAGGCCAGCGAATCACCGCAGCCAGTTAAACCTGTCCAGATCAGCGTTTGGTCTTGATTTTGCGGAATTTTTGGGGAGAAAATCAGGGTTTGATATTTAGCCATTTCAAATGAGCTATTACAGCGAGATTAATCTAAAGATTTAATTATATCGCAAATGGGTTAATTACTGTTCGGTAACTTACTCCATACATATTGGACTGGAGCCATATGGGCCCTGGGTTGTTTTTTGAAGTCTAACGTATTGGCAGTATAATAAATTTCAATCGCCATTAACAATCATAAGAGCCATGAAAATACTTAACCTTATACTGATACCAACAATCATTACCTTATTGACAGGATGCTCAAGCGCCCCAACTTTAGGCGACCAAATGATTGGTCGCGGAAAAGAACTGATTAAAGAAGGCAATACAGAATGGGAACAAGGCACAATACTGGTTGAGCAAGGCAAAGCCAAAGTCGAGCGAGGCAACCGGATGATAGAAGATGGCAAACAGGCTGACAGCACCCAGTAATTGCTCTTTATTGCAAACCAGATATAAAAATACCCGGCATCTGAAATTATTGTCCGGATTGTTGGGATCACTATAGTCCAGGGAAAATATCCTGGAAAAAAAACGTCACACGATGCCATAGTTGCTGTACTTGCTGAAGCAACTGTTGCCGGATTTTGGTACCCGGAAATTCATGTTCAGTGGTTTTCGTAGCGTTTACATTACCTTGACTCGGAAGAGACTTGTTGTCTACAACGGTGAATGTTCCAGGTATCATGCCCATCCAGCAACTCCAGGGAACCACGCCATTTTCAGGAGGTGTAAATTCGATAGTTTGCATTCCCTCTTTAAGCTCGATTCTTAACTTATATTGGGGAATCACAATGACCTTATTACACTCATTCAGTTCCTTACCGTTAATGACCCATTTTACAGGCACCTGTTTTCGCAAGGTAAATTGATTGGGTGAAAAACTGTTTTTTAATACATCCATATGAATAGTTTGTTCAATGTCATTCGATGATGTTCCCACCACAGTCGGTGACAGTTTTTGCGACACGCGTGCAATCAGAGTATTAAAATCAACGCCTATGCCCGTTGCCGCAAGCCCCCGATTTAGCATTATCGCCCCCAGAATAATGACAATAGCACCAGAAACCTTAAGTAATTTGGGCGTCAGATTCGCAGAAAACAGACTGGTCAGAAACCCGAAGCCTAACAGTAAAGGTAAAGTGCCGATGCCGAAAAAGAACAAAATGGCCGCGCCCCCAGACCAGCTGCCAGTACCGGCGGCCATCATATACATGGCTTGCAAGGGTCCGCAAATAATCATCAAACCATTCAGAAGACCCAAAACGAAGGGGCTGCTACGTTTACGGTATTGCTCCCCAACGAAGCGCATGACCCGCTTAGGGGGGTTGATCTGAAAATGTCTCAGTGCCGGAAACATCTCCAGCATGTGCAAGCCAAACAGGATCAGAAATGTCCCGGCAGCAACACCGACAGCACCCTGCATATAGGGTGTAAAAGCGACAAACGAGCCAAGAGCGCCAAACAAAGCACCGATAAAGGTATAGGAGAGTGTTTTACCGAAACCGTAAAGGAAATGTAAGCTATACGATTTGCGACCGCTGATAGCTGATTTTGCAGTATAGCTAAGAATGAACGGCCCACACATGGTCACACAGTGAAAACTGGTCAGAAAACCAATCAAGATTAGCAAGCCATAACTAATGTCCCGGTCTAGTCTAGGCATGTTGGTATGATCCATAAACCAATGATCCAACCAAAGGATAAAACCAATCCCTAGTAGGGAGAGGACCACTGCGACTGATTTTCTTTGTACAAGACCCCAGTCGATGGAACGCTGGCTTTCGCGTTTAGAACTTAGATCTGTGTTATTTGAATGGGGGCTTGCTTCCAGGCCGACCTGATAACCCAAACTTTCAATACATGCGATAATCTTTTTAACTGAAATAAGCTCATCGTCATAACAAATCTTAACGCTATCTTCGGAAAAACAAGCGTTAACTTCATTGATTCCAGGTAGTTGCATTACGCCATTTTCGATGACAGCCTCGCAACCAGCGCAGTGCATGCCACGAATAGCAATTGATTGAGTAAGTTGTGTCAAGGTAACCTCTATAGCTAGATAATGTTGAGCTGCACTATATCCATTTTCTCGTCCGTTGTTTAGATTTGCTAATTCTTTTTTCACCGTTAAATATCAATTGGACTTGGCCCAAGGCGTATTTATTGGGTTTATCCGGCTAGAATTTTTTAATATAGAACACTCATTTGTTTTCATACTTCAAATAGTGTTGTATACTTGATCTATGGATAAACAACTTGCTACAAAACTTTTTGAATCACTGGCCTCAGAAATTCGGCTGGATGTGTTTAGGCTGCTGGTTAAAAACGCGCCGGCAGGACTCGTCGCAGGTGAAATTGCCACGTTATTGGCCATGCCGCCAACCAATCTGTCATTTCACCTCAAAGCAATGACTCATGCCGGTTTGATCAATGTAACCCAAGAAGGACGCTACCAGCGTTATCGAGCCAATCTTACCGTAATGCAATCGCTGATTGATTATCTTACGGCTGAATGCTGTAGCGGTCACTCAGAGCAGTGTTTCGATACCGCTATGGATTCGACCTGCTGCAATACCGACTGATTTCTTTTCTCCACTTAATAATGAATCTTCTCTTATGAACGTACTGTTTCTTTGTACCGGCAACTCTTGCCGCTCTTTGATTGGTGAAGCCACTTTCAATCATCTTGCTCCAGAAGACTGGCATGCACTCAGTGCAGGCAGTAAACCTTTAGGCAAATTAAACAGTCGAGCACTAGCTCTCCTTGAGCAGGAAGGCATTTCTACTGAGGGATATTTCAGTAAATCTTGGAATGATCTGCCCTTGACACCCGATATTGTTATTAGTGTATGCGGCAATGCCGCCAACGAAACCTGTCCCGCTTATTTGGGTCCCGTTTTACGCAGTCACTGGGGTGTAGAAGACCCCGCACATGCTGAGGGTACCGAAGAGGATATCAAAGCAGAGTTTATGGTCACCTATCGCATCCTACGGCATCGCATAGAAACATTTTTGGCTCTACCGCTAATTGAATTACAGAACGACCGTGACCGTCTGAAGGCAGAACTGGATCGCATCGGTAGCTTGTTACCTTAAACTTCAAGGAATTTCATCATGACCACAATTCAAATTTTTGACCCAGCCTTATGTTGCAGTACCGGTGTGTGCGGTGTGGACGTAGACCAGAAGTTAGTCGGCTTTTCTGCCGATGTGGATTGGGCTAAGCAAAATGGTGCAGACATCCAGCGTTTTAATTTGGCTCAGCAGCCGATGGCATTTGCTGAAAATTCAGTTGTAAAGGGTTTTCTGGAGCGGTCCGGAGCAGAAGCATTACCCTTGATACTGATTAATGGCGAAGTGGCTTTAGCAGGCCGCTATCCCACCCGAGCAGAATTATCTCGCTGGGCCACAATGACCCTGACGGAAGACAAAGCCCAGTCCGACTGTTGTAGCAGTAGCCGTTGCTGTTAAATTATTTTGAATTGACATTATGAATGACTGCAAGTTTCTCGACCAGCCACCACGCTTTCTGTTTTTTACCGGTAAGGGCGGCGTCGGTAAAACCTCAATCGCTTGCGCTACCGCCATACAACTGGCGGATGCAGGGCATCAAGTGCTGCTGGTAAGTACTGACCCGGCATCAAATGTCGGCCAAGTATTCGGTATTGAAATCGGCAACCGGATCACCGTCATTCCTGCAGTGCCAGGTTTGGCGGCGCTGGAAATCGATCCGCAAGCGGCGGCGCAAACTTATCGAGACCGCATTGTTGGTCCGGTGCGTGGAGTCTTGCCGGATGCAGTCGTGAAAGGCATTGAAGAACAACTATCCGGCGCATGTACTACGGAGATCGCCGCATTTGACGAATTCACCGCGTTATTGACAGACTCGGCCTTGACTGCTAACTACCAGCATATTATTTTTGATACAGCACCGACCGGTCATACCATTCGCTTATTGCAACTGCCCGGTGCCTGGACTGGCTTTCTGGATGAAGGTAAAGGCGACGCCTCTTGTCTTGGCCCCTTAGCGGGTCTGGAAAAGCAACGTAGCCAATACAAAGCGGCAGTCGATGCCTTGGCTGATCCCCAAAGGAGTCGCTTAATTTTGGTAGCTCGCGCACAACAGGCTACCTTGCGGGAAGTGGCTCGTACCCATGAGGAGTTGAATGCAATCGGCTTATCGCAGCAATATCTGATCGTCAACGGCATTTTACCAGAAGACCAGGTGGCGCAAGATCCGTTGGCAGCGGCTATTTATCAACGTGAACAAAGGGCGTTGACCGAGATGCCGGAGGTGCTTAAGGCATTACCCATTGACCGCATCGAGCTGAAACCGTTTAATCTAGTTGGACTGGATACACTACGACATTTATTTACCACAGCGGCACCGGCAATAACTCATGATGCTGCTATCACCCAAGCCATTCCAGTACGCAGTCTGTCAAAACTGGTCGATGCGATTGCCGCCGATGGTCACGGCTTGGTGATGCTAATGGGTAAAGGTGGTGTCGGGAAAACCACGCTGGCCGCTGCCGTGGCAGTGGATCTTGCTCAACGCGGTTTTCCTGTACATCTGACCACTTCAGACCCCGCAGCCAATTTGACCGAAACGCTAAACGGCATGCTGGATAATCTGACCGTCAGCCGGATTGATCCGCATGCTGAAACCGAGCATTATCGCCAACAAGTGTTGAAGACCAAAGGTGCGCAATTGGATACCCAAGGCCGAGCGTTACTGGAAGAAGATTTGCGCTCACCTTGCACCGAGGAAATTGCCGTGTTTCAAGCGTTTTCGCGCATTATCCGCGAAGCAGGCAAAAAATTCGTGGTAATGGATACCGCGCCGACCGGCCATACCTTGCTGCTGTTGGATGCTACCGGCGCTTATCACCGCGAAGTCAGTCGGCAAATGGACAGTGGCGTTCATTACCTGACCCCGATGATGCAGCTACAAGATCCCAAGCAAACCAAAGTATTGTTAGTAACACTGGCAGAAACCACCCCGGTACTGGAAGCCGCCAATCTGCAAGCCGACCTACGTCGTGCGGGGATTGAACCCTGGGCCTGGGTGATAAACAACAGCGTCGCGGCGACAACCGTGCATTCGCCGCTGCTGCGACAACGTGCCGCCAATGAATTGGGTGAAATCAATGCCGTCGCCAATCAGTATGCTCAGCGTTATGCCGTCGTGCCGCTATTACAAGAAGAGCCGGTGGGTGTTGCCTGCTTAAGGGCATTGGCAAGTAAATAAATCACCAGCTCCATACTTAGATAATCACTATGAAACGTTTTCATGTCCATATCGCTGTCGACGATCTCGAACAAAATATTCATTTTTATACAGCCTTATTCCAAAGCAAACCCAGTATCCTTGAAGCTGATTACGCGAAATGGATGCTGGACGATCCGCGCATCAATTTTGCCATTTCCAATCGTGGACGCAAGCCGGGACTTGATCATCTGGGTCTACAAGTTGAATCGACGGACGAACTTGAGTTAGTGCAACAGGGACTAACGACTGCGGCCTTGCCTATCGCACAGCAAAAACAGGCAGCCTGCTGTTATTCTGAATCCGACAAATACTGGACGGTCGATCCACAAGGTATCGCCTGGGAAGCCTTTCACTCAATGAATACCATTCCAATGTTTGGCGAAGATGAGGTCATACAACTCGAACCTACCTCGACTTGTTGTAAGCCGTCGCAACACAAAACAGACCGCTAAACTAATTTTCGATTTCCCCCAAAGTTGATCGCCAACCCATTCATCTGGAGACCCTAATGAACTCACCAAACTGCCCCAATGTCCGCCTATCGTTTCTTGATCGCTATTTGACGCTATGGATTTTTACCGCAATGGCAATTGGTGTTGGTATCGGCTTTGCCTTTCCGCTTGAGGTTAATGGCACTAATAGTGCAGTGTCAATCGGTACGACCAACATCCCGATTGCCATCGGTTTGATTTTAATGATGTATCCGCCGCTAGCCAAAGTGCATTACGAAGAACTGGGTGATGTATTTCGCAATTGGCGAATATTGTCCATTTCACTAGTGCAAAACTGGATTATCGGTCCTGTCTTAATGTTTGGATTGGCGATACTGTTTCTGCGCGATTACCCCGAATACATGACTGGCTTGATTTTGATTGGTCTGGCGCGTTGTATTGCTATGGTGATCGTCTGGAATGAACTGGCACGAGGCGATAATGAGTACGCCGCTGGCCTAGTGGCATTTAACAGCGTGTTCCAGGTTCTGTTTTACAGTGTTTATGCCTGGCTGTTCATCACGGTATTGCCGCCGTTATTCGGCATGCAGGGCAGTCTAATTGCAATCACGATAGGAGAGATCGCCAAAAGCGTGTTTATCTATCTGGGCATTCCATTCATTGCCGGCTTTACCAGTCGATTTATTTTAATCAAAGCCAAAGGTAAGGACTGGTATCAACAGAACTTCATCCCGAAACTCAGCCCAATGACGTTAATTGCTCTTTTGTTTACCATCGTCGTGATGTTTTCCCTGAAAGGTAAGTTGATCGTGCAATTGCCGATGGACGTGGTCCGAATCGCCATACCGCTGTTAATTTATTTTGTGGTGATGTTTTTGCTCAGCTTTGCGATGGGCAAAGCTATTGGTGCGGATTATGGCAAGACCACTACACTGGCCTTTACCGCTGCTAGCAATAATTTCGAGTTGGCAATAGCGGTAGCAGTAGCGGTGTTCGGCATTAACAGTGGCGCTGCTTTTGCGGCCGTAATAGGGCCATTGATCGAAGTGCCGGTGATGATCGCACTGGTGAATGTGGCAATTTTCTTTCGCAAGCACGCATTTGCTACGTCTTGATGATCGTCCGGAGTAAGACAAGCCGTCATAAAATGTTTTGTGAAAAGGTAACTACTCGCCCGGTATAGTCCCCAATTCGCCAGCCAATGCCATTTGAATGGCAATAAGCGG
>CANNNN010000064.1 GCA_947506075.1 Methylococcaceae bacterium | reverse complement strand
CCCATTTGTTTCATATGGTGCTTACGTCTTCTGAATTTAATAATTTTTACTTTTTTATGTCTGCCTTGTGACAGAACAGTAGCAGTAACTTTTCCGCCTTCAATAAAAGGCATGCCTACTTTAGTATCGCTGTCGGACTGAATCATCAGCACTTTATCGAACTCGATGCTGTCGCCGGTGCCTAGCTCCAGTTTCTCTATTTTTAAGAAAGTACCTTCTTCTACGCGGTACTGTTTACCACCTGTTTGAATTACCGCATACATCGGCGCAAGCTCCATCAAGCATTAATCTGTTTATAATGAACAGAAAATTATATTTTTAAAACAAAGGCAAGTCAATCTAAATTAATTTAACAGCCAAAAAATGTCACCGTAACAGCACAAATAATCTTGTAATTTTCTTGCCTAATCAATCTGAATGGGCGATTAATGTTCTATTAAGTTATAATAGTCTAGCAGACTTTGATTTTCATAGCTATCATCATGAAAAATAACCCAAACTTACAAGCAGCACTTTATAATGGCATCGCACTTACAATCTTCCGCTAACATTCCTGCATCCATTGATTTTGATTCAATCAAGAAATTGACTACAGTTGAGGCTAAAGCCGTTGATCAGCTTATTATTAGCGAGTTAAGTTCTGATGTTATCCTTATTAATCAAATGGGCCACTATATCGTCGGTAGTGGTGGCAAACGCTTGCGCCCAATGCTGCTTTTACTCGCTGCAAAGGCACTTGGAGGGGCTGGTGACAATCACTTGCTTCTTGCCGCAGTAATTGAGTTCATACATACCGCAACGCTACTACATGATGATGTTGTTGATGACTCTGACCTCAGACGCGGAAAAGAATCTGCAAATGCCGTTTGGGGCAATGCTGCCAGCATATTGGTAGGCGACTATCTTTATTCCAGCGCCTTTGAAATGATGGTCCGCACCGGCAATATGCGGGTCATGGAAATATTGTCAAAAACCACAACAGCTATCGCCGAAGGTGAGGTTTTACAGCTTCTAAATTGCAACAACCCTGAAACGACAGAAGCAAAATATCTTGAAGTCATTGCCAGAAAAACGGCAATTTTATTTAGCGCAGCAACCAAATTAGCCGCAGTGATTGCCGACGCATCGGCTGAAATCGAGCAAGGTCTTGCCCTATATGGTCAGCATTTAGGTATTGCCTTTCAACTTATTGATGATGCACTGGATTACAAGGCAAACAAAGAAGAATTAGGGAAAAATCTGGGGGATGATCTTGCCGAAGGCAAGCCAACACTACCACTGATTTACGCTATTCAAAACGGTAATAAAAACGAAGCAAAAATTATTATTGATGCGATAAAGAATGGTGACCGCGAAGCTTTCAACGAAGTCTATGCTATCGTACAAAGCACTAAAGCCATTGATTATACAGAGCAACGCGCTCACGAAGAGGCAGAAAAAGCAATAACCGCCTTAAATATTCTTCCTGAATCAGAATTTAAAGAAGCCTTGGTTTTATTGGCAAAATTTTCAGTGCAACGTAATTATTAAGCGCTTTTGACGTCATATAAAACAGAGCAGCCTAGCCTATAAGCAATGCATTATAGGCATGCACTTTTTCTAGTAGTCGATTGTATTTTAACTCAACCCTATCCATCATCTCGGTTAAAAAAATCGATATCTCAGCATCTTCAATATTTTCTGCCGCTGACAATATATAGCCTTCAAGGTTACTCATCGCATCGGCATCGACAATCTCATCAAAGAAAATCAGCGCAACGGATGAATTGATAGCTTTAACCAGTTCATCATCAGACAAACGCTGTTCTAGCAACTGTTGCAGTGTATTAACCGCTTGAACCGCTTCTTGCGCTTTTATATTGATCGTTTGAAGCAGGCTAAAATTTTCGGTGAACTCTATAAATTCGTTGGCTGCCTTTTTAAGCTCATACAAGCGTAGCTCATGCTTTGTCTTTAATGCTTGTTGCATTGTTATATCCCGCTCACCATAAGTTATCTTTATTATAATTCAGATTTGTCTTTTCCGGTGATCGAGGTTCTTATTATCAGGCTCTTCACTTAGAAGCCTGATGTTGGGTTTATATAGCTACCTTAGCTTTTTACCCGTTCATTTAGCACCACTAAAGACTCATGTTTCTTGATTTTTTCCTTACCATATAAATCGATAACCTCAACCTTAATATTGTCATCTGGCGCAGTAGACAAAAAGTCTTCAATTGTTTCCAGTATGTCATGATCGATAAAATTGGCTTTGCTGGCATCAATAGTTACGCTGCTATTTTCTTTAATACGCAGGATAAATTTTCTCAGCAGCGCCTTGTTCAGGAAAGAAACATCTTTGTTGAATGACAACACATAATGCGCGCCGTCCTGAATCAAGGTAATCGCCGCTGAATAATTGGCCTTGATCACAAAAAATATTCCAATAAACATACCAATTGCCATACCTTTTAATAAATCAGTCAACAGAATGGCAAGCACAGTAAACACAAACGGGAGAAATTGGCTCATGCCTTTTTGGTAGAATTTTTTGAATATGGCCGGGTTGGCCAACTTGTAACCGGTATGCAATAAAATGGCTGATAAGCATGCCAGAGGAATGTAGTTAAGGTAATGTGCCAGAAACATCACGCTGAGCAACAAAAGCAGGCCATGCGTGAAACAGGCAATCCGGGTTTGTCCGCCCGCATTGATATTTGCCGCACTGCGCACGATAACTGCGGTGATGGGAAGTCCTCCGAGTAAACCACTGAGGATATTACCCACTCCTTGAGCCTTTAATTCCCGGTTGGTCGGTGCGATACGCTTTAACGGATCAAGTTTATCTGTCGCCTCAAGGCTTAACAGCGTTTCCAGGCTCGCGATTATCGCAATTGTCACCGCAACCACATACACCTCCGGATTGGCAAGATAGCTAAAGTCTGGATACATGAAGTTTTTGAAAAAATCAGTAGTTTGTTCCGAGATAGGCAAACTGACCAGATGTTCGGAACTGACCGTCCAGGCAGGCGCAAATTGTGTCGCGACCAGATTATAGCCAACGCCCCACAGCACGGCGATTAACGGGCCAGGAATCAGCTTGAGCAGTTTTTGTTTTTTTAACCATGCCGTGCTCCAGATAATCAACAGCAACAAGGCCACCCCGCTGATAATAATCGAACCTGGTGAAATAATGCCTAATGCATTAACCAGTTCGATAAAGCTTGAGCCCGCTGTTTCTTTCATATAGCTTTCGTCGCCTTCATAACTGCTATGGTAACCGGTGGCATGGGGAATCTGCTTGATAATCAGAATTAAACCGATGGCCGCCAACATACCCTCAATTACGGCAGACGGAAAAAAAGCACCGATAATCCCTGCCCGCAGGTAACCCAACACGAGTTGTAAGATGCCCGCTAACACACAGGCAACCAGCAATCCCTGAAAACTGCCGAGTGTTTCAATGGCATTGAATACAATCACGGTAAGACCTGCAGCAGGACCAGAGACACAAAGTTGCGACCCGCTTAACCAGGAGACGACTAGTCCACCGACCAAGCCGGCAATCAGCCCGGAAAATAGAGGAGCTCCCGAGGCCAAGGCGATACCAAGACATAACGGTAAAGCGACCAGAAAGACCACCATACCGGCCGGTAAATCGTCTTTAAAATGGCGTAAATAAAATTGAGTATGTTTGTGTATCATGCTGATTATCCTAAGCTTCGATAAAGAGGGTGTATATAGACGCCCGTCTTGTTATTGTTTAAAATTACCATTGAAGAATGGCGTTGGCGGTTTTTACCTCAACGCGCAAGTGCGCTTAACTTAGGATGGTTAATCATTAAAGTATCCTCATAAAAGCTGACTTCACCGGTTTTAATGTCGTGATTGCCGCCTACAATGCCAATCTCACCCGTTGCAATCATTTCTTTTAAAATGGGGCTACGCTCCAGAATGGCATGCACTGTTCTTTTTACATTAAGTGTGGCTACTTTTTCCACAAACGCATCGTTACTTGAGTTACGGTTTTCTGTTTCGGTTTTTTCGTCATAAACCGCAGGCTGTATTTTGCTTAATAGGGCCGTCAGGTTGCCCATTTCCAAATGGTCGCAAGCGCCTTTTATCGCGCCGCATTTGCTATGGCCTAGAACCACGATTATTTTAGCGCCGGCCACCTTGCAACCAAATTCCATGCTGCCTAGAATATCTTCGTTAATAATATTGCCCGCAATACGAACACTAAAAACATCGCCCAAACCCTGGTCAAAAACCAGCTCAACTGAAGTACGGGAATCTATGCAGCTTAAAATGACCGCAAAAGGATGTTGGCCATCGGATGTTTCATTCGCCTGTTGCAGCAGGTTACGGTTTACTTTAAGGTTATTTCCGAAGCGTTTATTGCCATCCTTTAATAAGTCCAATGCCATTGCCGGTGTAATGGTGGCTTGCATTTCTTTAGTTAATGTTTTCATTTTTAGTGGTTTTTGAGTTTAAGTTGCTTACGCTGTATAACTTGGTAGCACTTATCCTAGCCCCTTAACCTTTCAATAACCTTTCGCAACACCCGGAGTTCATGAATATTTTATTAATAGAAGATGATGCCGTTCTGGCCGATGGTTTGACTCACACCCTAAGCTCTAGCGGCTATTCGGTGACAGGTGCAACGTCCGGTCGTTACGCGGAACAGCTACTTCTGGCGCAAGATTTTGATTTGATCATACTGGATTTAGGGCTACCGGATATGGACGGCCTGGAATGGTTACGCAAACTGCGTAGCCGGAAAATTCCATTACCTATTTTAATTCTGACTGCGCGTGACGGTGTTAACGACAGAATCAACGGCATTGAGCAGGGTGCCGATGACTATATGACCAAACCATTTGAACTTAGAGAATTGGAAGCTCGGGTCCATGCTTTGATTCGGCGTTGTTACGGCGGATTTAGTAACGATATTGTGAACGGTCGTTTGGCGCTGGATAGTCAAAACCATCAAGTCTTGGTGGATGACCAGACGATTAATCTGTCTGCGAGGGAATATGGCGTATTGGAAATACTACTGCTGCAAGCAGGGAAAGTCGTCAGCAAGGACCGCATCGCGCAACGTCTTGCCGTGGATGGGGATGCGTTGACCGATAATGCTGTGGAAATCTATGTGCATCGCTTGCGCAAGCGTATAGAACCCTACGGCGCAGTGATCCGAACGGTGCGCGGACTCGGTTATTTACTGGAGCGGTCAGCTGATGAATAAACAGCGCAGCCTTAAGACAGACATTCTTTTGCGCCTGGCCGTGCCGCTGATTTTGTTCATCAGTTGTGAATCCGTGCTGTCCTATTTTGTCACCTTGCATCATGTAGACGTGGCTTATGATCGCTGGCTGCTCGATTCCGCAAGGTCATTAACCCAGGAAATCAAGGTGCGTGATGGCAAGATAGTTGTGGAATTGCCCCCCGCCGCCTTGGAAATTTTCAAATGGGATGACGCAGACAAAACCTATTTCAAGATAATCTCGTTACAACAGGGCATGATAGCGGGCGATAAATTCGTTCCTGAACCTACTGATGTTGAAACCGAATGGGCTCACCCCGTCTATTTTGATGACGAGATGGCTGGCGAACCGGTCAGGGTGGTTTCGATGATGATTGCTCGTGAAAACAGCTCGGACAAGATTTTTGTTCATGTTGCCGAAACCCTGAATAAACGCCGCAGCATGATGATGGATATTTTGCTGGCCGATCTTGTGCCGCAGGTAGCTCTGGTTTTGCTTGTCGGCATTTATCTGGTGATCGGCGTAAAACGAGGCTTGCAACCGCTGCATGTCTTGGCCGATGAAATTGCCCGGCGCTCATCGCGTGATTTGCGGCCCATTCCTGAGCAGCATGTTTTTTTGGAAGTGCGTACGCTGACCGACACCATCAATGATTTACTGGATCGGCTGTCCTCGGCCATCGCTACCCAACAACGTTTTATTGCCAATGCCGCGCATCAATTGCGCACCCCGCTGGCAGGCTTGAAACTGCAAGTAGAACGCGCAGTGCGTGAACAGGATTTGTCGGCAATGAAACCGGCCCTGATGCACATTCAGGATTGCGCCGACCGTATGTCGCATTTGACCACGCAATTATTGATCTTAGCCAGATCGGACCCCATCAATGGCGATTATGAACTACGGCCGGTAGATCTGTGTAAACTGGCTAAAGAAACCAGTATGGACTGGGTACCTAAAGCGCTGCAGCGACATATAGAAATCAGTTTTGAAGGCTTAACGCAGCCGCTGTACGTTCAAGGCGATGCAGTTTTGTTGCGGGAATTACTGGCAAATTTACTGGATAATGCCATTTGCTACGGTCATGAGCGAGGTAACATTATCGTTAAAGTCGAGTGTCAGCCCACGCCTCGCCTAAGTGTTGAAGATGATGGTCCGGGCATACCCGAGTATGAAATTGACAAGGTTTTCGAGCGCTTTTATCGCATCCCCGGCAGCCCTGGAGATGGTTGTGGTTTGGGGCTGGCAATCGTCAAGGAGTTGGCCGATCTGCATAAAGCACGACTAGCGTTAAGCCGTTGCAATGCAGCAGGCGGAACTCGTTTTGTTCTGGTTTTTAAAGAATCGTAGTAAAGACTCAGTAGATAGACAATTGCGGACGACATTGATTTTGAAAGGCTGTTGAAAGCTTGCAATGTTAAACTTGCCCGCAGTAACGTTTTAACAGTTGACGGTTAATGCTTGCTCTGAGTCAACCTTAACGTACAATTGCTTTCCCTTGAAACTACCCGACTATCGAGCATAAGGAACATTAAAATCATGGGGATACTCAGCATACTGCTCTGGACTCCGGCTGTGGGGGCCTTGCTACTGGCTTTAGCGCCCGGCAAGAACATACGGCTAATCCGCTATATCGCCAATTTGTTTGCCGCTCTCGCTTTCTTATTAGTATGTTGGCTGCTGAGCAACTATAACGCCCACGATGCTGAATTACAGTTTAATGAGTTTTTTCCGCTGAATCCTCGCTTGGGCAGTGCTTATGCGCTGGGCGTAGATGGCTTGTCGATGCCAATGCTGGTGCTGGCGACCTTGTTGACGGCTATAGCCTTGCTGGCATCGTTTACGGTGGCCAACAGCGTCAAGGGTTATCATATTTGTATATTACTGCTTGAATTCGGCATGCTGGGCGTATTTTTGGCTCAGGATTGGGCCTTATTTTATATCTTCTGGGAAGTTACATTAATCCCGCTGTTCTTTCTGATTGGTCGCTGGGGCGGTAAAAGGCGGCACACGGCCAGTCTTAATTTTGTACTGTACACGATGGGCGGTTCGGTATTTATGCTGATCAGCTTGCTGGCAATTAGCCAGTATGACCTTGAACACGGTGGCTCCTTAATGTCTTCGATGCATCAGGCGGCGCAAGACATGCCCAGATATGAGCAGGTTTTAGTGCTGTTGGGTTTTGTGATTGGTTTTGGCGTTAAAATGCCGATTTTCCCGCTGCACGGCTGGTTGCCGCTGGCTCATGTTGAAGCGCCCAGTCCGGTGAGTATCTTACTGTCCGGTATTTTGCTGAAAATGGGCGCTTACGGTTTGATCAGGGCGGTGGTGATGCTGCCGGAGGCCGCCAAGTTGTTGCAACCCTACCTGATTTTCTTAGGACTATTCGGTATGCTTTATGGCGGTTTATTGGCCTGGCGGCAAAGCGATCTTAAAGCCATGATTGCCTATTCTTCTATCAGCCACATGGGCATAGTCTTGTTGGGTATTGCGACCTTGAATGAGGTTGGCATTACCGGCGCGGTGTTGCAAATGAGCGCTCACGGCCTGATTGCCGGTGCGCTGTTTCTGCTGGTGGGTCTGCTATATGAGCGCACGCATACCCGCAACATCCAGGATTACCGATCGCTTATTCAGGTGATGCCTCGGTTTACGCTGTTCATGACCTTAACCTTGTTGGCGGCGATGGGACTGCCGGGGTCAGTGGGCTTTATTGCCGAGTTGCATACCTTGATTGGCGGCTTCAGTGCATTTGCCAGTCTTGGCCTGGGTCTAGTGGTGATGGTTTTCTTTAGCGTGAGTATGTTAATCGGCGCCGCTTACGCGATACGCACTATCAGCCTGCTCTTTACCGGGCCTAAATCCCCCCCAGCCCCACTTTTTCAAAGGGGGGAGGAGGCTTCCCATTTACAAAGCGAAGGGCATGATTTTGATCTTCAAAAGGGAACGCAAGTTTTTAATTCCCTCCTTTGTAAAAGGGGGGCGAGGGGGGATTTTCAGCTTGAAGACTTGAAAACGCCAGAATTATTGGCGGCCGGAATTCTGGTTGCGGGCATTGTATTATTTGGCCTAGTGCCTGCGCCGCTGCTGGCTTTGTCCTCAGCCACCATCAGTCAGATGAACACTGTCATCAGTCAGCGAATTTTATAATATTGACCATGCAAGACTCTCCTTTAAAATTACGTGAGCACATCATCACCGCGCTAAATCATCTGGATCATGTTCTGCCTGGGCAGGCGCCTATCCTGGATTTCGTGCATCACAATACCTTGCATGGTTTTCAGCATCTCCCGTTTGACCAGGCATTGGCTGAATTCGAAGCCTTAACCGGTATTTGCTGTTATCTTCCTGAACAGAAAAACCGGGATTTTTACCAGCAGGGGCGCATTGACGACAATGATTTGTCCGTTGCGTTTGCACAGTGCCGGAACTTGCAGGCTGAGCAAAATATGTGCGTTTTAAAAGATCGGACAATTACCCGGGAGGCTGTTTATCGCATTGCGCTGTTGTTTGATTTGCAGGCCGTCAGCGTTAGTCATTTGAACTGGCAGATAGAGGAATTGGCTGCCCTGGAGTCTGTGCAGAGTGATGTGCCAGAGCCGATCCGCCTGCAATTGCTTAAAGAGGATAGCCAGTTTATCCGTGAGTTATGGGCAGGCATTTTAACCAAGCTTGGCCTGGAGCAGGCGGCTTTACATCCGGAAACCATGCTGGATTTGTCGCTGGAACAGGCCGAAGAATGGCTTTCGCCGTCCGACTACGCTCAGGATAGGCCTGACGGATCCGCGCATCTGCAAATGCGCGAACAGGCAGGTGCAGCACTGGATGAGCTGCTCGGTGAAATAGGTAACATCAGCTTACGCGGAGTCATACTGGCCTTGACCGGTACAGATATTCTCGAGGCTATTCGTGCTCAACTGATACGCTATTGCGCCTCAGGGCTTGATGAAGGTGTGGCAGCATGGCAGTTGCCTGAGCGCAGTCAGTTAGGTCTTTATGCGGCCTGGCGGGCAACGGCCAGCTATGATGCGAACCCCTTTTTGCATGAGTTGCAAGACTGGCAGCAGATTATCGCCGAATTGCCTGAAGATGCGGTAGATACCATTATCCTGCAACTGAAGCATTTAGACATTCCGCAAACGCGATGGGCCGACTATCTTCGCCGCCTGGCGCTGGAAATACCCGGCTGGTCGGGACTGGTCAACTGGCGGCAACATCATCCGAACTATCAAACCGATAATGACGCTAAGCCGACGCTGGCCGATTATCTGGCGATACGCTTGACGCTCGACAGACTGTGGCTGAATCAGATCTGCCGCGACACCTGGAAAATCGAAGCTAAACTCAGTGCCATTCAGGGTTATTTCCGTAAAAATCTGTCGGAATTTATGGTGCGCAGCCGTTTGTATCAGGGCGATTTGCCGGAATATCTGGTTCACAGGGCCGAATCTCTGGCCCTGCATGCCGGATCAGAGCGCTATGACCGCAGCGATTGGCAACGACTTGCCGATCTGATTTGGACCTGGCAGTGTAGCCCGATGGCAAACCAGGCACAGCAACATACAGCGCATAATAGCGGCTGGCGTTTATTTCGTTTATGTCAGCATTTGGGGCTTAATGCCGCCGACCTGCAACAACTGGATATAACCAACCTGCAAACTCTGTTGGCTGCGCTGGATGAATTCAGCCCGACTGAACGCAGTAAAGTCTGGCTGATCGCTTACGAGCATCATTATCGCAACGAGCTGTTTCAGGCTCTGCTTGGCAATCATCAGCGTGGCGGCTGGTTCAAGCGCATTAAGCGGCCTGAAGCGCAAATCATCGTATGTATGGATGAACGCGAGGAAAGTTTCCGTCGTCATCTCGAAGAATTGAATTCAGATATTGAAACCTTGGGTGTTGCCGGATTTTTCGGCGTTGCGATGAATTATAAAGGGCTTGATGCTAAGCATGTTACGCCGTTGTGTCCGATTGTCGTAACGCCGGTGCATGAAGTTGACGAGATCGCCAAACAAGGCTTTGAAGAAATCCTGCTTAAACGCCAACAAGGACGCCGTTTGAATCTCAGTTTAGGATACCTGCTGCATCATAGCCTGCGCAGCAATCCGCTATTGGCTCATGCCGCTATTGATCTGCTGGCGCCGTTTACCTTGACAGGACTGCTCGGCAAAACGCTACTGCCGCACTACCATAAGGTTATTTCCGACTGGCTGCATCGATTCCTTGTACCACCTGTCGCTACCGAATTACAGTTTACGTCAACCGATACGGCAACTGCTGCCACGATTGAAAAGCCCAAATTGGGTTTTACCGACCTTGAGCAAGCCGGGCGCGTAGCCGCGCTGCTGCGCAGTGTCGGTCTGACAAGCAGTTTTGCACCGATTGTCGCACTGGCGGGGCACGGTTCGACCAGCCAGAATAATCCGCATGAAGCCGCGCATGATTGCGGCGCCTGT
>CANNNN010000063.1 GCA_947506075.1 Methylococcaceae bacterium | reverse complement strand
TTTATTTAATTTTAAAATCTATTGGGCCTTCTTTTTGTAGTTCTCACCCTATTTTGTAAAATAAAAAGAAAATCTTCGCTGCACTCTTTAGAGGGCTGTTTGTCTAAACATTTCCTTGTCATCCTTAGTTTTAAGGGAAACACTCATGAGAAGAAATAAAACTTCAAGATCTTCGCGGCGATACTTTTTTAACAAAAAAACACCTTATCCCAACCGAAGCACATCCACCGACACTGACAAAGTATGCTGACCTCCTCCGAAAGCTATGCCTTTCAACGGCGTGACATCGGTGTAATCGCGCCCCCAGGCCAGGGTAATATGCTGATCAAATGGCAGTTTATTATTGGTCGGATCAAATTCCAGCCAACCGCTATCCGGCACATAAACCGCAAACCAGGCATGCGACGCATCAGCCCCGACCAGACGTTCCTTGCCGGGTTCAGGCTGGGTTTCCACATAACCACTGACGTAACGCGCAGCAATACCCATAGCACGCAAACAACCTATCGCCAGATGCGCAAAATCCTGGCAAACACCCCGGCGATAATGCAGTACGTCAGATAACGGCGTAGCAATCGTGGTAAAACTCGGATCATAGGTAAAGTCGACATGAATGCGCTGCATCAAATCGGCCACTGCCTGCACCAGTGGCCGACCGGGCTGAAATGAGCTTTGCGCGTACGCCGCCAACTCGGGACTGGCGCTGACCATAGTCGAGTCCAGTAAATACAGCTTAGCCTCCAGCAGTTCATCGTGGATATTTTGCGGCTGAGCCTGGCTCTGTCCTTGAGTGATCTCATAGAAATTTTGCTGCTGAGACTGGCTTTGCTGCAAGGTTTTACCCGGTGCTGCTTGTAAACGGTCCCGCACTTGCTCCCAGGCAAGGCTATTGGCCAAATCATCAGCGCTTTTCCGGGGAAAGACCGTGACCTCACTGATTGCGGTAACCAGCAGCCGCTGGTGCGCTTGTTGCACGGCGAAATAAGCGACATGATTGCCATAAAAATCAATGCGTTCACTAAAGTCGCTCGGTTCGGGACTAATGTCAAAACGAAAGCTTTGGCATTGCTGGCGCCAGAAATCACGCGGTTGCAATCTGGCCTCATTCTGGCACAAGCCGACCGACTGGCTGTACTCATAAAGCGTACTGTGGGTAATGCGGTATTTCACAGTTCATCCTCTAATTTAATGGGCGCCATGACTTGGGGGGCTTGAGAATGGCTAAAATATGCTTGTGCAAGGACCTCATAAAGCTGCCATAAGCGCTCCGTCATTACCGACAAAACGTTTTCCAGCTCAGTGTAAACGCCGGCATCCTCATCGACTTTAACCAAGTCCAACACCTTCAGCAAACGCAAATCGGTATAGGCCCGAAGGATCAATCGTTCTTCTTCACTCAACTGCAGTCTGCCACGCTCCCTGGGCAGCGCACTGATATGTGAGGACAACTGCTGCAACTGATAGACCAAGGAACGCGGATGGGTTTCATCCATCAGCAACAATTCCAGTACCATTGGCAACTGAATAAAGGTGCGATAGCGACGCCGATAAACACTCAGACTATCGGTGGAGATCAAAACCGCCTCCATCAGCTGAATTTGCAATATCTTTTCATGCCGCTGCACCAACGTGGCACGCAACAACGCGACCAAGGCCAATGCGCGCTCCAGCCTACGACCGCTATCCAGCATCAACCAACCCGCTTCACGGGTCATGCTTTCCGTCGTCAAGCCTATAAAGGCGACAAAATTGATCATTAAATCGTCCAGCTGTTTTTTTAGCTGCTCCAGATCGCAATCATTATTGATAACCCGCTGTTGCCAGCGCCGCTGAATATTATCGACGCAACGCCAGGTATCCTGAGACCAGACATCGCGGATACTGAATGCGGTTTGAAAAAAAGCCTGGATACTGGCTGCCAGGGTGCCGGCGCGCTGGACATTTTTAGCCAAAGCCAATAGTTCGTGCTGAGGATCTTTTAACAGAGCAGCATTGCCACGCATAAACCCCGGATAGGTGCCGGTGACCTGGGTCATAGCCAGCAATAAGACGTTCAGGCACTGACTGTCGAGCGGATCTTCAAGCTCCGGATCTTCCGATAACTTGATCAGGATCATCCGCATCAAGCGCGTAGCCGCCTTGATGCGCTCAAGATGCCTGCCCACCCAAAACAGATTATCAGCCGCGCGGCTGGTTAAAGGTTCGGTGACTGCCGCCAAGACTACATCCCGTCCTAGCAAAGACCATAAACTGACCTGTTTATCCGGCTCTTCGGCTAATACCCAGGTATCCTTACTAATGCCTCCGGCCTGATTAGAAATAATAAAATCATCTTGCTGCCGGGCAACCCGTGTCAAACCTCCGGGCATGACCTGATAGTCATCGCCGCTGGCAACCGCAAAACTGCGCAATAACGCAATCCGAGGTTCAATATGACGATCGATAAATGCGGGCACAGTAGAAAAATTGACCGGCTCCTGACCTGCATAAGCCTGCGGTCTGGCGATAATAGCAGCCCGTAAGCGCTCCTTTTCCTTAACCGTTAACAGGCCACCAAAAACAGCGGAATTGCCCGCCGTGCGATTGATCGGCTTGATGACCAGACGCTCAAGATTTTGCAACACAAAATCCCGCTCCCGGCGCTGACCACACCACCAAGTCGCAACCGAAGGCAGCAGCAGTTCCTCATTTAAAAAGTATCTCGACAATCTCGGTAAAAACGCCAGTAAGCCCGAATTTTCCAGGACGCTGCTACCCAAAGGATTAGCAATCGCCACGTTATTTCGGCGCACGGCTTCCAGCAACCCGGCAACACCCAACCGGGATGCACTACGCAATTCCAGAGGATCGCAGAAAGAATCATCGACACGACGCAAGATAACGTCTACCGGTTGCAGACCATCCAGCGATTTAAGCCAGACCCGGCCATCACGCACGGTCAGGTCATCACCCTGAACCAGCGAAAAACCCAGATAAGATGCCAAATAGGCATGCTCAAAATAGGTTTCATTAAGCGAACCCGGCGTCAGTATCACTATCCTGGGGTCTTCTTTATTATGCGGCGCAAGTTCGGCCAGTCCTTTACGCAGCGCCTTAAAAAAATCGGACAGCCGATGCACTTGGGTTTCCCGAAAAATATCTGGTAGTACCCGCGTCATTGCGGTGCGGTTCTCAAACGCATAGCCTAGCCCTGAAGGCGCCTGGCTACGATCATTCAGAACCCACATCTGCCCCTGATGCCCCCGGGCAAGATTTGCTGAATAAATTGTCAGTTGACGCTTATGGTTTGGTAACGTGCCGACACAAGCAGGCAAGAAACCATCATGCGCCAACACCAACTCTAGCGGTAACAACCCCTTTTTCAGCAACGTCTGTTTGCCATAGAGATCATTTAAAATCAGATTGAGCAGTTCGGCGCGTTGTTTAAGGCCAGCTTCGATATGCACCCATTCTGCACTGCTGATCAGTAGCGGAACAGGATCAAGCCGCCAGGGCTGAGCTAGCTTTTGGCTGTCACCGTAGACATTGTAAGTAACACCGTTTTCTTTTAACAGACGCTGGGCTTCGCGGCGGCGCTGCTCCAGCTGCTCGCTGCCCAGCGCTGCGACCGCGCCCATAAAGCGCTCCCAGTGCGGCAGTATTTTAGGTTCCTGACCCGCAACATCATCATAAACGCCAAGTTTTGTGGCGTAAAACTGCGCGCCAATATCGTTGGCTGTTTCTTCCATGCCCTGTCCTTTGTTATTTTGTATGCTATTAATCTGTCCACGAAAGACACGAAAAAAAATTATAGAGTAGGCCGCGCCCTACAGTACGTGGCAATTTTCCATATTTTTCTTAGATCAATGCTTCTTCCTCTCTCATCAATCAAGACCGCTGTTCAATACCCTGATAGTGCCGCATCGGCTCGCCGACATAGATCTGACGAGGACGGGTGATAATCACGGGCTCGCTACGCAGCATTTCACGCCAATGGGCCAGCCAACCGGGCATACGGCCTATCGCGAATAAAACCGTGTACATATCGGTCGGTATGCCCGCAGCTCTAAGAATTAATCCGGAATAAAAATCGACATTCGGATACAGTTTCCGGGAGATGAAATAGTCGTCTTTCAGGGCGATTTCTTCCAGTTTCCGGGCAATGTCGAACAACGGATCACTGACTCCGGCCTTGTCGAATAATTTGTCACATTGCTGCTTTAAAACCGTTGCGCGCGGATCGAAGTTTTTATAGACACGATGACCAAAGCCCATCAGCCGACTGGTAGAATTTTTGTCTTTGGCCTGATTGATAAATTCTGTACCATCGCCACCGCCGGCATGAATTTGCTCCAACATCTGTATGACTTGCTGATTAGCCCCGCCGTGGCGCGGCCCCCACAACGCAGAAATCCCGGAAGAAGCGACTGCATAGACGTTCGCCATGCTGGAGCCGGCGGTACGCACCGACGAGGTACTGCAATTTTGCTCATGGTCGGCATGCAGTATCAGAAACATATCGATGGCTCTGACTATATCGTCATCCAACTGGTAATCACGCACCGGCGATGCAAACATCATGTTCAAAAAGTTGCGCACATATTTAAGCTTATGCGACGGGTAAACCAGCGGCTCGCCTATCGATTTCTTGTACGAAAATGCCGCTATAGTGCGCACCTGAGAGATCAATTTGATCACAATCTGCTCTTCAGTCACCCTATCGAGCCGATCGGGAACCGGATAAAACGTCGATAAGGACGCGACCATAGTCGCTAAAATGCCCATCGGATGGGAGCCGCGCGGGAAACCGTTAAAAAAATGATGCATGTCTTCGTGGATAATCGAGGACTGATTCAGATTGGTCGAAAACGCCTCTAATTGCTGACTGTTAGGCAGTTCGCCATTTAACAGTAGATAGGCCACTTCGACAAAACGCGAATGTTCGGCCAATTCCTCGATCGGATAACCGCGATAACGCAATATGCCTTTTTCACCGTCAATATAGGTAATCGCCGATTCGCAACTGGCGGTATTGCCATAGCCTTCGTCCAGCGTTACATAACTGCTTTGACTGCGCAATTTGGAAATATCGATGGCTTTTTCGCCCTCAATACCCACCATCGTAGGTAATTCGTAACTCTTGTTATCCAGCGTCAAGACCGCTGGGGCTAACTGCTTTAATTTATCGGTCATTTATATCAATCTCCAAAGCGGATTATATAGGGTACGCTACCCGTACCTTAAGCATTCAAGGGTACGTTATGCGTACCCTTAGCGATTACCCGCTTCTGTGCCGCAAATCCAGGGTAAACGGATATTCGCGGCTCAACTCCTCTAGCGGCGGCGCCATCGGCCTTGGAGCAGAATGAGACGGACTCGCCAGCTCACCGGGCGTATGTCCGAAATCCCAGAAGCGATTCACGCGTCTGGCCTCGGCCTCATAGCTGTTGACCGGGAACGCATCATAACTGCGACCACCGGGATGGGCGACATGATACAGGCAGCCACCTACCGAATGCCCGTTCCAGGTATCAATTATATCAATTACTAGCGGCACATGCGGAGCGATGGTCGGATGCAACGCGGAAGGCGGCTGCCAGGCCCGGTAACGCACACCGGCCACATATTCGCCCTGTCGTCCGGTGTTACGTAACGGCAAGCGCCGTCCATTACAGGTCACTACATAACGGCCTTCGGTAAAACCGCTTACTTTTATCTGTGCCCGCTCGACCGAGGAATCCACATAACGCGCAGTGCCAGTACTGCTGACTTCTTCGCCCAACACATGCCAGGGCTCAATAGCGAAACGCAGCTCCAGATCGATGCCGTCTACAAAAGTGTTGCCGTAACGGGGGAAACGAAATTCAAAAAACGGTGCCAGCCAAGCCAGATCAAAACCGTAGCCGGCCCGTTGTAAATCCTGACTGACCTGCTTCATGTCTTCATGGACAAAGTGCGGCAACATGAATTTGTCATGCAACTGGGTGCCCCAGCGGATCAAATCGTGTTTGTAGGGTTCACGCCAGAACCAGGCAATCAGCGAGCGCAATAACACAATTTGCACCAGCGACATCTGGGCATGCGGCGGCATTTCAAAAGCGCGCAATTCCAGAATCCCTAAGCGTCCGGTCGCACTGTCCGGAGAATACAACTTATCGATACAGAACTCGGACCTGTGGGTGTTGCCAGTAATGTCGGTCAGCAAATGCCGCAGCAAGCGATCCACCAGCCAGGGCGCAGGCACTTCACCTTCAGGAACTTGCTGAAAGGCAATTTCCAGTTCATAGAGTTTCTCGTCCCGGCCTTCGTCTACGCGAGGCGCCTGGCTGGTCGGGCCGATGAACATGCCGGAAAACAGATAGGATAAACCCGGATGATGCTGCCAATAGGTCAGCAGACTGCGCAACAAGTCGGGACGGCGCAACAGCGGACTGTCGATAGGTGTCTCCGCGCCCATCGTGATATGGTTGCCGCCGCCGGTGCCAGTATGGCGGCCATCGAGCATGAATTTTTCTGTGCCCAGCCTGACCTGGCGCGCCTGCTCATAGAGTATCGTGGTTTTGTCGACCAGCTCCTGCCAGGTTTTCGACGGATGTATATTAACTTCGATCACACCGGGATCAGGCGTGACCATCAAACGCTCTATGCGGTAATCGCGCGGCGGTTCGTAACCTTCGAGCACCACCGGTAGTGACAGGTTTTCTGCTGTGGCTTCTACCGCCGCGATCACATCCAGATAGTGTTCAAGTGAAGTTAGCGGCGGCAGGAAAATATGCACCCGGCCGTTGCGGGCTTCCACACACACAGCGGTATGCGGCACTTCAACCTGGATGGTCTTATCGTCGCCGGCATCCTGTTCGGTGAGCTCGGGATGAGCTTTAAGTTTCTTCTCGATATGACTGTAGCGGCGCATCACTTCGCCGTAATAATCGCCCAGCTCTGGCAACGGTTCGAACAGGCTTTGTTCTTCCTGGGTATCGCGCTGGTCAGGGGCAACCCAGGGCAGGCTGTCCAAGGGCATACGCATGCCCATCGGCGAATTGCCGGGAATCAGAAACATCTGCCCCCGGCGAAAATCCCAAGGCCCACTGTGCCAGTGCTGCTTGACCCAGTCCCATTTGAGCGGCAAGGTGAAGCCGGCGGGCTTTCCTAAATCGGCATCCAGTCTTTGCGTCAAGGTCTGGCGTTCCAGCGAGTCTTTCAGATTACTAAGTGACGGATCGATATTGTCCGGCAGCGTGCCTTCCTGCCACAGATGGTAAAAACTGTCTTCAAAAGCGGTCTTGATATAGCGTGGCTGCAGACCTAAGCGCAAGGTTAATTGGGTGATAACAGCTTCGGCCTGTTCAGCCGTATGACCGTAATCCCGGGTAATATCGGCCAGTAAGGCGGGATTGCGCCAAACCGGTGTGTTGTCCTTGCGCCAGAAAATCCCATATTGCCAGCGCGGCAAGGGTTCGCCCGGATACCATTTGCCCTGGCCGTAATGCAGCATCGCACCTTGCGCAAACACGTCACGCAAGCGCTTGGTCAGTTCCTGAGCCCGTTCGCGTTTATGCAGGCCATCGGCATCGACATTCCATTCCGCGCCTTCCATGTCGTCAATTGACACAAAGGTAGGTTCACCGCCCATCGTCAAACGCACATCATCTTCCAGCAACTGCCGATCAACCTGCTGACCTAGCGCGTCTATGCTGTACCACTGTTCAGCGGTATACGGCTTGGTGACGCGCGGGTCTTCGTGCAAGCGGTCTACCGTGTTGCTAAATTCGAATTCGACTTCACAGGTATCGGTACCGCCGGTAACCGGTGCGGCGCTGGCAGGATCAGGCGTACAGGCCAGCGGAATATGGCCTTCCCCGGCCAATAAGCCGGAGGTCGGGTCGAGTCCTATCCAGCCGGCGCCGGGGATATAGACTTCGGTCCAGGCATGCAGGTCGGTGAAATCCTGCTCAGGACCTGACGGCCCATCCAGCGATTTAATATCGGAGGTCAGCTGCACCAGATAACCGGACACAAAGCGCGCCGCCAGCCCTAAATGCCTGAGTATTTGTACCAGCAGCCAGGCCGAATCCCGGCACGAGCCGCTCAGCTTAGACAGTGAGTCTTCACAGCTTTGTATGCCCACTTCCATGCGTATGTTGTAGCCCAAAGTCTGGAAAACCTTGCGGTTGACCTCGACCAGAAAGTCATTGATGCTGCGTGTGCCTATATCAAAATCAGCCAACCACTTTTTCAGTAACGGCCCCTGCTCGGTGATTTCAAGATAGGGCTGCAATTCTTTTTGCAACAGCACATCGTAGTTAAACGGGTAGTTTTCCGCATACTCTTCGACGAAGAAATCAAAGGGATTGATGACCGTCATATCGGCCAAAACTTCAACTTCTACGCTAAGTCGAGTGCATTTTTCCGGAAACACCACCCGCGCCAGCAGATTGCCGAACGGGTCCTGTTGCCAGTTGATAAAGTGATTTTCAGGCTCTATGCGCAAGCTATAGCCCTTGATCGGCGTGCGACTGTGCACCGCCGGACGCAGTCGGAACACATGGGGCGATAGAGACACCGATCTATCGAAGTTATAAACGGTTTTGTGACGGATAGCCACCCGAATGGTCATGATGTTTTCCTATTGCCAAAGTAATAATCGTTACAAAATTTTAATCAAGAAAGAGAACGCAGATGACGCTGATAAAAAGAACATAAAATACGACTAAATCCGTGTTTCCATGAAACCATCTGCTAAGCAGTTTCTATACTTGCATGGTTTCCTGCGCTTGGGTCTGCATCAGCAGCAAGGTTTCTTCAATACCTGCCGCGTGAGTAAGTTGGGCGACATTGTCTTTGGTGAAAAATCCCTGAAAACCGCCAAAGCGCTGCACATACTCGATAATCAGAGAGCTATGCTCGGAGGCGCTAGAAAAAATCTGTTTCAAGCCTTCGTCCTTGGAACCCACTACGTCCAGCAAAAAGCTTTTGCCTTGTCCACGGATCGCATCAACCACAAATTCAATGTTTTCTACGCCCTGCTGATCGCCATCTTTAACGGCCAGCGCCATATGGTGTAATCTTGGCCCGTAATTACGCACAAAATTTTCAGTCGGAGACGGGCAGATTTTTAAATGATTTACAAAATAAGGCGTGTTATTGGCGGTAAACACCTTGGCGGGACTGCGCAGCTCATCCGAATAATGAATGCTCTTGGTGACATTGGTCGATGAATTCCGGTCGAGTATATCAAACGAACCCCAGTAATAATAACTGGATAGCGATAGCCATTCCAAAATTGCCACTTCCCGGTTTTGGCTGTAAATACGCGTCGCCAAGTGATCTACCGGCAAAATCAGCTCGGCTATACCCAAGGCGGCCTGTTGTTGTTTGGCTAGATCACACGCTTGCTGTGCGTCACTGCGAATACTGCTTACGCCCAGCGCATAAATGCGCAGAGCTTCAGGTTCCCGCTCCAGATAGGCGACAATGTTATGAGTGTACGGGGAAGGCTTGACAATTGCCATGTTGCCGGGGAGTTCCAGTTTGCGCACATCATCCTGAGAAAAGAACCGAAAGCCGCGGTGCTGCTGCAAGACGCTCACTTCGTGCAAATTACTGACCCGTAAAACTTCACCGATATAGCGGCTGTGTGGCTTGCTTGTGCCTATCGGAAAAACCTCGTTTAGGCTGCGAAAAATACCCTTGATAGTCTCATCCTTCACTTCACGGATCAGAAGATCAGGCGAATTCATATCAATGCGCAATACATGGGTCCAATACGACTCACTCTCCAATGTGAACCTATAATGATACGGCGACATCAGGCAGAGTTCATTAATGTATTCGATTGCTTTACCGGGGTCGACTGCCAGCATCATCGCATCGATTTCATGGATCATGTCGCTTAAGCCCAGAGCATCGCGCTCTTCAAGAAGAATGCTCAGGTATTCATTGAAGAATGATGAGTTTTCTTTGTCACCCTGAACAGGGAAAGACAAAGAAGGACTGGTACGGGTCATGGTAAGTTCTCTACAAGTGGTATTCTTTAAAATTAGTAAAGCAAACTCCATACCAAGTAATATCTGCGCATGAATTTATCATCACTATTCTGCGGTGTGTTACGAAAACCCTGCTAATGAGACCGAATATACCGAGTCGGCGGGTTAGTTGTGTTATCTTAATAAGGTAACTTATCAAACGCTTCAGTCATCTACCAACCCATTTTGCACCAAGTTATATCAGGCACGCTCAATAACAGTGCGTTTAAGCCTGCGTTGCACAGTTTTATTTACTTATCTTTGCCACAGTCCTGTTTTTTTTGTAATACCGAGTTTTACTTGGCTTAAAAGCCTTGGCCAGATGATCCGCTATACTTTAATAGATAGCTAAAGCAACTAGCCTCATTAGCGATAAGAATCACGTGCTATTACCTAGCAAAAATAAAACATGGCATTAATCATGCTTATTTCTTATAACATCACTTAGCCTTATGAAATGCCATGAAATCAATCTGGGAAAACTACAATACCGAAATTGCTTATGATGAACTGATGTGCTCGGAGTTCCAACCCCGGCAAATCAGTTACAGCTTATGTCAGTATTTGAACTCACTGAATAAGGAGGATATTGATAAACGCAAAGCAGCTGCCGAACTAGTACAACAAACCGGAAGTTCGTGACACTATATTCAAATATCCTACTTCTGTAAAATAAGCAAAACAAAGCAAAACGAATAAGACTTATTTTGACAGAAGAAGAAAAAGCA
>CANNNN010000062.1 GCA_947506075.1 Methylococcaceae bacterium | reverse complement strand
CGTCGCTATTTCAGGACAGCTGAATGCGTCCGCGCCCAAACAAGGCGATGGCGGTTTTATCGAAACCTCCGCCTCCAGTGTAAAAATCGCCGATAGCGCACAAATTACTACGAAGGCTGCAAACGGCAAGACCGGAACCTGGATAATAGATCCCGTCGATTTCACAATTGCTGCCTCTGGCGGCGATATAACCGGCGCGGCTTTAAGCGCTAGTTTAAATAGCAACAATATGACCATATTCAGCACATCCGGCGCTGGCGGCAGCAATGGCGATGTTAACGTCAACGACGTGGTCAACTGGTCGGCGAATCTACTCACGCTGAATGCCCAGCGCAACATCAATATTAATGCCAATTTGAACGGCTCAGGCAGCGCGCAACTGGCTCTGCGATATGGGCAAGCCAGTGCAGGTGGTGGCGCAAACGATAACTATTTTATCAATAATGGCGCCCAAGTCTCGTTACCTGCCGGTGCAAACTTCAGCACACAAAAAGGTTCAAGTGGTTCAGTGACACCCTGGACTGTCATCACCGGTCTGGGTGCGCAGACGGATACAACAGAAGGTGCTGCCACCTTGCAAGGCATGGCGGCAACGGCTAATTTAAGCACTAACTATGCCCTGGGGGCAGATATTGGTGCTAGTAGTACCAGCAGTTGGAATGGTGGTGCAGGCTTTGAGCCAGTGGGTAACGCAAATAGTGGATTTATAGGCAGCTTTGCTGGCTTGGGGCATACCATCACCGGCTTGACGATTAAGCGTCAGACTACGGATTACGTTGGCTTATTTGGTGATTATTCAAACGGTACAATCAGCAACCTGGGCTTGGCAGGCATCAATATCGTGGGTCGTAACTATGTCGGCGGATTAGCGGGATACAACTCAGGCACTGTCAGCAATGTTTACGCCACGGGTACTGTGTCTGGCACTATTACTATAATTAGTGTCCCTGTTGATGGAGACACTGTCGGCGGACTGGTGGGATTCAACTCCGGCGACATCAGCAACGCTTATGCCAGAGTCAATGTGACGGGTAATAACGATGTCGGCGGACTGGTGGGTTCCACCTATGGCAGCATATTCAGCAATGTCTATACTACAGGCACTGTGACGGGTATTAGCAATGTAGGGGGGTTGGTGGGAAATCTGTGCAATGACGGTTGCAGCACCATTAATAACGCCTACGCGACGGGTAGTGTGAGTGGTACTAGTAATGTCGGCGGACTGGTGGGATACAACGACACCGGTAGTGGTGCCATCAGCAATTCCTTCTGGGATGTGGGTGGCACTGGTCAAAGTATTGGGGTTGGTGCTGGTGATACGACCGGTGCAACGGGTAAAAATACAGCCCAAATGATGCAATTTGGCACCTTCAATAATGCAGGCTGGAGCGTAGCTAACACCGGCGGCAGCACAGCCATCTGGCGCATTTATGAAGGCTTTACCGCTCCCTTATTGCGCAGTTTTCTGATGCCTCTGACCGTCACCGCCAACGCCGACAGTAAAGTTTACGATGGCTTGGCTTATACAGGCGGTAACGGCGTTAGCTACAGCACGTCCGGAAGCGTCCTAGGCAGTTTGGGCTACAGCGGCAGCAGCCAGGGCGCGATTAATGTAGGAACCTACGACATCTCACTCACAGGGCTTTATTCTAACCAGCAAGGCTATGATATTACCCTGGTGAATGGCGATTTAACGATTAACTCCGCCACTAGCCCCGTTACGCCGACTATCGACAACATTGCGCCGCTGGTAACCTCGGCCATCTATCAACCACCGCTGTCTTCGACGCCGTATGAACCTCCACGCGCTCCAGTTTCTTCTGTCGTGTCAGTGAAGGACAGTACCGATGATTTCGCGGGCAATAATGTACAGTATTGCAGTGACTCGGCCCCGTCCAACAAAATGGCCAACTGCCAGAAACAGCAAAAAAATGAACATTTCGTGGTGCCGACTCTGAAGGTAAAAAACAGCGCAGGCAAGGTCAAGCGTTTCCAGATCAGCGCCAATAAGCAGTTTTTATCGTTATTACTGGAGGACGGGTCGGTTCGAATTTGGGATTTTCAGCGCGGCGATCAACACCAAATCGTCAATCCGAATAAAAACCTAGCCTTAACCGACATCAGCGCCGTTGATAACAACGGCGAATTAGTATCGATTGCCAGCAATGCCGGTATTGGGACCCAGGATGTTATCGTGCCGACGCTAGCTAATAAACCGGCGATTAATGAGCCTGATATAGGTCATTTCATGAGCTCCAATGACGGACGCCTGTTGCTGGTCAGTTCGGGCGCAGACCAGCTGAGTCTGTGGGATAGCAAACAAAACAAAAAACGCTGGCAGATACCCTACGAGCGGGGCGTGGTGAAGGGCATGGCGCTGAGCGATAACAAGCGCTACGGCGCAGTGCTTAGCCGCCAGCCCGGGGCTTATGTATTACAGCCTGCCGATTTACAGTTAACGAGTTTAATCGATGCGGTAAGCCTTATTGACCTGAACACCGGCAAGGTCATCAAGTCCTTGCCCAACATGGGTGAGCAAATTTTATCCCTGCGCTTTACCGACAACGACACACTGCAATTGATGCTGGTCAGTGGTGAGGTATTGGATTGGGCGATTGCAGCCGACAGCCCAAAAAGAGTCGCTAATATCGCTGAAACGGTTGCGGCCGTTGATACTGACGCCAAAAGTTATGCCTACGTTCTTCCCGATGGCACGGTGCGCGTGGGCAATGGGCAAGGTCATGTGTTGCTGAGTCTTAATAACAAGGAAAACCCCTTTAAGGATGCGATGCTGCTGGAAGGGGATAAAAAGATGCTGACCGTCATGGACAATGGCGAGTTGTCCTTGTGGGATGTTGCCTCCGGCAGAAAACTGTTGCGTTTATTTTCCACGCAACAAGGTTGGACAGTCATGGACGCTTACGGCCGTTTTGACGGCTCAGAAGATGCCATGGAAAATTTCAGCTGGGCCGCGAATGAAGTAGATATTCCGCTGGACAGTTTTTCCGAGAACTACTACGAGCCTGGCTTATTGACTAATGTTCTGCAAAACCAGGATTACTTGAATGACAATCCGAATATGGTGAAAAACGGGATTACTCTGCCGCCTAAAGTCGTATTGCAGCTTGCCGAACAACAAGAACAAGCGGACAGCGTGACATTGCAGCTGGATATATTTGATCGTGGCGGCGGCATAGACACGGTTCATGTTTACCAAAATGGCAAGCTGCTGAACAATGAAGCTGTTGTCGCATCTCAACAAATAACGGAAGAAAACAAGGTCGAACATCGTGCTTTGACCTTAAAGGTGAGCCCCGGTCCGGGTAAAAATACGCTTAAAGTCAGCGCCAGCAATGACATGGGCATCGAAAACAGCAGCACGGAGTTGAGTTTCGATGGTAAATCCAAAGCCTACGCTTCATCGATGCGGCTGCTGACGATAGGCATTGATAAATACAGCGACCCTAAGTTAAATCTGGAATACAGCGTTAGCGACGCGGACTCGATTGGCTTGGCGGTAAAAAACAACTCGAAAATCGCGTCTCTGAAGAGTCTGTATAACGAAGAAGCGACCAAGCCCAGGATTCTGGCAGAACTTAAACAATTGAGCCAGGGCGCGCAACAGGACGTGCTGGTCATCTATTTTGCCGGACACGGTATGGCAGTGGGCAAGGAATGGTATTTCTTGCCGTACGAAACCAAAATGCAGCCGACGGTTGAGCAAATTGCCGCGACCGGAATTACCGCCACGGAATTGAGCGATATTTTCAAGGACTCGAAAATACAGCACATTTTGCTAATGGTTGACTCATGTTATTCGGGGGCGGGGATGGATGCTTTTAGTAAGCTGCAAATCGGGCAGCATTATTTCACGCGCAAACTGAGTCGATCCCTGGGCATTACCGTAATCACCTCCGCGACCAAAGATCAGGAAGCCTATGAACTAAAAAGCCTAGGTCATGGCTTGTTCACCTATCTGATGGCTCAGGACTTGCAAAATAAGGAGGCTAGCCAGCCTCTTACCGCTCACGGTATCGCGGAAAACATTGTTAAAACCTTGCCGGTTTTTTCTAAAAAAATGGTGGGTGCAAGTCAAGAACCGGTGGTCTATACCAAGGGCAATGATTTTGTGCTGACCGATGCTAAGGTTACGCTGAAGCCAGCCGTACCCAGTTCGCCCAAAGAACCTGCTCAGTAACGACACAAAATAGTGACTTATGAATAAGCATTCCTGCACTCTTGTTATTCCCCTGCTGCTGAGCGCTGTTTCGGCAGTCGGTCACACCGCCCCTGTGGTGCCTGATGCCGGCTTGATTATGCGCGAGACGACTAAAGCGCCCAGCCTGCAAAAGAAACCAACTGATATAGACATAGAAACGCCTGCACTCAGAAAGCCCATGGCCGCCCAGAGTAATCTGCATGTCAAGGTGTTGGGTTTTACGTTTAGCGGCAATAGTCAAATCCCAAGCAGCGTCTTGCAAGCCTTGCTGGCAAGCTACACCAACCGTGAACTGAGTTTTGATGATTTACAGAAAACCGCCGAAGTGATTACCCGGTTTTATCGATCTCAGGGTTTTATAGTCGCCTATGCCTATTTGCCCGAACAAACCTTGAATAGCGGGCAAGTGGAGATCGCGATTATTGAAGGTCGCCTGGATGGCGAGCACCTGAAGGGTAATAGCATTAACATGCTCAATGACACGCGCATCAACAAACAGGTGCTGCAAAACTTTCTGGACACCTTGCCCAAAGGCAGTCTGATTAGCGAGAGCGACCTTAACAATTTGAGTTTGCGGCTTAATCAACTGCCGGGCATTAATGCGAAACTGGTCCTGGCTCCCGGCAAGGAAACAGGGACTTCGTCGCTGGCGGTGAAAGTCAAAGAGGCGCCGTTAATCAACGGTTACACATCGGCTGATAATTATGGTTTGTATGCAACCGGCTATTACCGGTTTGATGGCGGCATCAGCATTAACGATCCGTTTGGCCGGGGTGATCAGCTTAATTTACGCGCCCAAACCACCGAGACGGGCGGCGCAGTTTCTGGCTGGGCCGACTACAATACGGCCATTAATGGCTACGGTACCCGGCTGGGGATCAATTTTTCTGAAATGCATTATGCGCTGGGCCGTGTATTTACACCTTTACAGGGCAACGGCTATTTCCGCAATGTCGGCGCCATCCTTAGCCAACCCCTGGTCTTGAATCGGAATGGACAGCTGACTGGCAGCGCCCGCTATGATCACCGCTGGTTGGAAGATAATCTGGATGCGGTCGGCAGTTCTAACGCCAGGGAGCTTAATGTGGCGAATTTTTCCGTTTCGGGCAATATGGCCGATACCTGGCTGATAGAGCCGGCGGTGACTCAGGCTTTTGTCAATGTTGCCGCTGGGGACGTCAATTTTACCAATAATCAGGCCTATTTAAACGATCAAGCCACAGGCATCAACAAAAACGGTGCTTATCACAAATTTAACGGGTTAATCAATCGCACGCAAAATGTCTGGGGGCCTATCAGTTTGTATGGCAGTTTGTATGGCCAGGTTGCCAGTAAAAATCTCGACAGCTCAGAGCGTATTTCACTGGGCGGCCCAAATGCTATAAGGGCTTACCCGGTCGGCGAAGGCAATGCCGATGAAGGCTGGTTATCCAATGTGGAAACTCGTTATCGTCTGCCCACCGTCCCTTATCTGCCCGGTTATGTACAAGTGATTGGTTTTATAGATGTCGGCTATGCGCAAGTCAATGCGAAACCCTTAGCCGGTACAGTCAATAATTCACAGCATTTAGCCGGTTATGGTTTTGGCATAAACTGGCTGGAAGCCAAGGGTTTTAGTTTGCGTACCAGTCTGGCTTGGCGGGATAGCCATAAACAGCCTAACTCTGATCCTACCGCAAATGGACCTATGGGCTATTTTCAATTGAATAGGCTGTTTTAAAAGCCATGTGCCGAGCAAAAGATAAAATGGAATCATTCGACCTAAGCATTTTATGCCATGCGATTAAGTAATCAGGACTTGTGCTGATGGATATGCTACGTTTAACCTTTATCAGGAATTTTTCTGAGTACAGCGTAATTGAATATGAGTTTAACATTAACAGTCTTGTCATTTAAAAGTCAGCCGATTTTTGAGATTGCTTCGGTAGTCATTGGTAATTCAGGCGGTGGTATTGGCCGTTCTGATGATAATGTCTTGGTGCTGCCCGATACTGAAAAATTCGTCTCAAGACACCATGCAACAATCAGCTTTGAAAACGGCGGCTATTATTTGTCGGACACCAGTTTGGGTGGTGTTTTCATCAGCAATAGGGACACACCGTTACATAATGCGACCGAACGCATAGAGAACGGGATGACATTAAGAGTCGGCGAATATGAAATTGCCGTTGCTATTGCAGAGCAGCAGGAACCCGATGACTTTTTGTTTGCGCCTGAACCGATAAGACATGAGTCGAACGCTTTTGTTCGGGTCGATGAACCCTGGTTTGAAGCCGATGACGTTGGATTTAATAGTCTAATGAACGACAATTTTGCTAGCCATGAAGAACTGGTGCAAGAGAAACCAGACCGACATCCTGCGGCCTTTGAAAGTGGCCTGCAAGGCAATCACTCGCCGTTGTTTGATAGCTATATCGCCCCTAGCATTATGCCTGCTGCTGCCAGCGAGCAAATCCCCGAAAATTTCAGTTTTGATGATCTTTTTTCAGAAACTGATATGGAAATAAAACCTCAAATTCCAGCGCCTAATAAACCGGTGGTGGATAATGATTTTGAGGATTTTTTTGGCGCAGCGATTAAAGATATGGAAGCCGATATCCATCAGCCGAAGGTGTTCGCTGATGCTCAGGCAGAGACTGTCCAGGAAGCCGATGCTGTAACATGGACTGACGACCAGCAATCCGATTTTGCAGTACCTCCGTTAAATGATACCAGCATAAGCAATTTTGATGATGGTGCTTTGGCTGATTTATTTACTGATAACCAAGCCGACATCGAAATGCCTCCGTTAGTTAATGAGGCGCCAGTCATCGTTATTAAGCCTGAGATTGCCTCCCGTAGTGACGACAATAAAATCAGTCCCGAGACTATTGCTGTTTCGATAGAAAAAAGTCCAGCCAACAAAATACTCCCAGCCGATAGCGTCCTATTCAATGCTTTCTTGCAAGGCGCCGCTATAGAATGTAACGAGATTCACCCCGAGCAACAAGCTGAAACCCTGCACAGAATCGGGCAGATGTTTAGGAAGCTGATTGACGGTACGGTTGCGGTATTAAGAAGCAGGGCGGAGTTTAAAAGTTTATGCCGCGTCAATATGACGGTCATACGAGCCGCTAACAATAATCCGTTAAAGTTTACGGTAGCTACCGATGATGTGTTAAGGCAGCTGATTGAAAACAATACTGGTGGTTTTTTAGCTTCAACGGCTGCGATTGACGAGTCTTTTAACGACATCATGAATCACCAGTTAGCTATGCAGGCTGGTATTCAGGCTTCGCTGGTCGATTTATTGAAAACCTTTGATCCCAAAATTATCGAAAAACAATTTGAACAAGGTATAGTGTTGCAAAAAAAGGCTAAGTGTTGGGACAGTTATGAAGAAACTTATCGCAATACGGTTGAAGATGCCGTTGAAAATTTTTTTGGTGAAGAGTTTGTAAAGGCTTATGAAAAACAGATGAGCCAGCTAACCAATGCCCGGCGAAAGTGACCTTACGCTTCGGCTCCGCTCAGCGAACGATCACTTCGACTCGGTGCAGCGGACGTTCGCTGAGCGTAGTCGAAGCGAAAATTAACTCAATAAACCCAGAATGCGATACTAAAAAATGTCAGAAAACAATAAGACTGTCTGGTCGGAAGGCATGTTCCTTAGACCACAACATTTTCAACAGCATGACCGTTATCTTGAAACGCTGGTACGTGAACGCTGCGGCGGCTTGCAGCCTTACGACTGGGGCATCAAAAAACTCAAAATAGATGCGCGCCAGTTAGGATTGGGCAAGTTCTCGCTGGCGGAATGCAGCGGTATCTTTCCCGACGGCACGCCTTTTAATCTGCCTGAAGATGATGATTTACCGTTGCCCATCGATATTCCGAGCGATGTGCAAGATAATATTATTTATTTATCCTTGCCGATACAGCGGCCTGGTTCAGTAGAGGTCGATACCGACGAAAATCCCAGTAATCTTGCCCGCTACCATGCGGCAGAACTTGAAGTAAGGGATGCAAACATTGCTACCAATGCCACTTCGGCGGTCATGATTGCTAAGCTGCACAGCAGCTTGATGCTGGAAAGACAGGAGCGGGCAGGGTATGTCTGTATCGGCATTGCTCGCGTTATCGAATCACGCATCGATAAAAACGTTATCCTTGACGAATACTATATTCCGCCGAATCTCGATTGTAATGCGATTTCCCATACCCGAGGTTATATCAAGGAACTGTTCGGCTTGTTGCACACGCGCGGCGTAGCCTTGGGTGGGCGAGCTTCCGAGGCGGGCAGGGGTGGCGTTGCAGAAATTTCCGATTACCTGTTGCTGCAACTGGTCAACCGGATGGAGCCCTTGTTTGAACACCTGCAAAATATTCCTTCCCTGCATCCGGAAAGTTTTTATCGCACAGCCGTGCAACTGGCAGGCGAGTTATCGACGTTCTGTAAGGCGAATAAAAGACCTATCAGCTTTTCTCCTTATACTCACGATGACCTGCAGTTTACCTTCAAGCAGGTCATGGACGAACTGCGTGATCTGCTCAGTTCGGTGCTGGAACAAAATGCCATATTCATTCCGTTGACCGCAGCAAAATTCGGCATACGCGGCGCTAAAGTTCCCGATCCCAACTTGCTTAAAGATGCGGTTTTTGTGTTGGCGGTCAGCGCCCAGGTCTCAATAGAGCAATTGCGTAGCGGTTTTCCGACCCAGGTTAAAATAGGCCCGGTTGAACAAATCAATCTGTTAATCCGCAACGCGCTGCCAGGCATTACGATACAGGCCTTACCCGTTGCACCCCGGCAAATCCCTTATCATGCGGGCTTTGCCTATTTTGAATTGAATAAACAAAGTGAGTTATGGAAACAAATGCTGCAATCGGGTGGTTTTGCCATTCATATAGCGGGCGAATTTCCTGGGCTTGAATTAGAATTCTGGGCAATTAAAAACGGATAACACGATGAGTAAAGACGATCCTTTTGGCAATAATTATATCGATGATGACAAAACTATCCTCAGACCCATGCCCGGAGGACGAAAGCCGCAAATGCAGACAGCTTCACCGCCACCCAGTTCCCGGCCTGAAACAGTTGCGGGCATTTCCGAAAATCTGCGCGCCGCTTGCGCGCAGGGTGCGCGCAATCCGGTAACAGGGGCTGCCATCTCATTATTATCGATGGTTTCGCAATTACGCAATACCGCGTCGCATCCCGATGTAGCAGGACTTAGAGCCGGCATTATCGAAGAAATAAAACAGTTTGAACTTAAAATTAAAAGTCAGGGTGTGTCCGGCGAACAAGCGCAAGCCGCACGCTATGCCTTATGCACCTTGCTCGATGAAACCGTGCTCAATACGCCCTGGGGTTGCAATAGCATCTGGAGCACTCAAAGCCTGCTGATTTTTTTCCATAAAGAAGCCTGGGGCGGCGAAAAGTTTTTCCTGATCTTGAAAAATTGCATGCAGCAACCAGGGACGCATCTGGATTTGCTGGAACTGCTGTATTTTTGTTTATGCCTGGGTTTTGAAGGCCGATATCGGGTTGAAGACCACGGCTTAAGCAAGCTAGCAGAAATCAGGGAAAACGCCTATCAAATCATCCAGCGGCAGCGCGGCGATGCAGAACGAAGCTTGTCGCTGCATTGGCAGGGTATAAAGGATAAGCGCAATGTGTTGGCTAAATTTGTACCGTTATGGGTCATAGGTTCGGTTGCAGGGCTATTGTTGATGCTGAGCTTTTTAGGCTTCCTCTATATGATCAATTCGGCCTCCAATCCGCTGCTAGCGAAACTTTATGGACTTAAAGACAGCTTTGCTGTTCAACCTGTGGTTGCGGCCGAAATTGTTCCGGCAGTCGAAACGACGTCCGCTATTCCTGTCGTTAATCAGTTTGATCAGTTAACGGCTTTCCTCGACCCCGAGATTCGTAGCGGTGAACTCGTGCTGCTTAAAATAAACGGCAAGACGGTTATTCGGATCATGAGCAAGGGTTTTTTTGCTTCAGGCAGCGATAAAATCATGACCCAATATTATCCGTTGCTCGATAGAATCAGTCAGGCACTTGCTTCCGTCTCCGACCGTATTGTGGTCGTCGGTCACACCGACAGCTCGCCGATCTTTTCCGCAAAATACCCTTCCAATTGGGATTTGTCTAAAGCCCGCGCCTTATCGGTGGTTGAGATGTTAATCGGCAACAAAAGGATCAGCGCCACGATTGTTTCCGAAGGCCGAGCCGATACGCAGCCGATGGTGGCTAACGATAGCCCGGAGCATAAGGCGATGAATCGTCGTGTAGAAATTATTTTATAGTCGCAAAGGATTAGCCGTGAACAGTATGATCGAATTTTTCAAAAAGAAATGGGTTGTTCAACTGCTGGGCATCATTGCCCTAAGCTTGTTGATTTGGTTTTTTGGACCTCTGATTGCGGTGGCGGGATCTGTGCCGCTGGAATCTGATCTCGTCAGATTATTGGTGATCCTCGCTATTGTCGTGTTGTGGGCTTTGAATAATCTTCGTATTCAATTTGCTGCGAATAAGG
>CANNNN010000061.1 GCA_947506075.1 Methylococcaceae bacterium | reverse complement strand
GGCATAGACGCTCAACAAGCCAGGCGCAGACCTCTGAACACAGCTCGCCAATACCGTATGGCGCGGCGCCACCGTGGACCCGGCAGCACCGTGAACAAAGCGTAAAACAGGTCCTAACCTGTTACGCAATCGACACATCCTGCCACTGCCGGAATAGATCATGCATTTTGATGTTTTCAATGGCGATGCCGACGGCATCTGCGCACTGCTGCAACTGCGCCTGGCACGCCCCCAGGCAGCGCAACTCGTTACCGGCATTAAGCGCGACATTCAGTTGCTGGATAAATTTACCGTAAATCCGGGCGACCAGGTCACGGTACTGGATATTTCCCTGCAACAAAACAGCGCACGGCTTATTGAGTTTTTAAACCAGGGCGCGCATATTTTTTATGTCGACCACCACCAGCCTGGCGACATTCCAAATCATCCCCACTTAACCACATTGATCGATACCGACAACGAAACCTGCACCAGTCTGCTGGTCAATCACTACCTGAACGGCAAATATCCGTTATGGGCAGTAACCGCAGCCTTTGGCGACAATTTAAACCACAGCGCCGAGCAGTTGGCCGCCATCCTGAAGCTGCGAGCAACAGAACTTGAAATCCTGAAAAACCTGGGCATCTACCTCAACTATAACGCTTACGGCAGTTGCCTGGCCGACCTGCATTTTGCCCCGGATAAACTTTACCAAAACATGACCGGTTTCGAATCACCACTAGCCTTTATCAGCGACAACCCTGAGCTGTTCATGCAATTAAAACAGGGCTATGAAGAAGACATGAGCTGTGCACTTCACATAACTCCGGAATACCAAAACAGCGCTATCGCGGTCTTCATGCTGCCCGACACCGCCTGGGCAAGACGTGTTAACGGTGTTTTCGGGAACTCCCTAGCCAACCTTCATCCAACCCGGGCCCACGCGGTGATCACCCATAACCAACAAGGCGATTACCAGGTAAGCGTCAGGGCACCACTGCTGAATAAAACCGGCGCCGACGAGGTATGTTCCGCTTTTGCTAGCGGTGGCGGGCGCAAAGCTGCGGCAGGCATCAATCATTTGCCCTGCGCTCAGCTGACTGTTTTCATTAAAAAGTTTGATGATTTTTATTCGTGCACAGCTGCTACAATAAAACCTTACTAAACCGCCGGAAGCATACGTATGAACTCACTTACAGATCAATCCTGCCCTAAGCGACTCGAAGCATTACATCACATCAACCTGCAACTGGCGGCACTCGGCCAGCCTAGCTGTGAAGTCGAAAACGACCCGCAATACCTTAAAATTGCCGGCGGTTTGTTAAAAAACTATTCCCAGCAGCGTCGATTGTTAGCGCTGGCCAAATATCGCTGCCCTGCCGATCAACGCATACAAGATTTCCTTAATGGCTACTTGAAGGAAAACGGCTTAGGCGAAGCTGTCAGCCTGCCTGGCGAAAGCTTTGTACTGGCGGACAAAGGACTGGGTCGTGAGTTGTCCCTGCCCTATCAGCACAACGAATTTCATTCGGCCTATATAGCTTCTTACCGGATACAACAAGGCGTTTTGCATAATCCGCAAAATGACCGCCGTACCACTAAGGGCGTATTCCATATTGCCGCCGGTGGCCTTCCGGTTCCGGCCGACAAAAATGAAGTGCCAGTTGCGGCTTACGCGGCGCTGCTGCGCCAGGCCTTACTGCCTCCTGATGAGCTTCTAAAGCTGCCTTTTACCAGCGCCCAGCAAAACACCGCAAAACTCTGGGTATCGTCACTGTTAAGGCCTATCGTCTGCCCGGAAATTTCCGCCACTATGCCGGTAAAAACCATGGAGGTAAGGTTTTTTGCACCCGGCGGTCTGGTTGCCAACCTCGATTTTGTTGAATCCATTTTCGGCAACGCAGGCGACCCGTTCCTGCCCGAAAACGATGCCGCCTTAGACATTAACCATTGGACCGGACATACCGGCTGTATTATTCTCGCGCCGCATCTGGTGCATTGCCGCAAACAAGCCTTGGGGCTGCCGCATTTTGATGCTGCGACCGAACGTCAGCGCAATGACGGCATGTGCTGGCAGCAGAGCGATGATCTCTACAATAACGGACAGCCTTTTAAACTGGTATGCCGCAACATGCAGGGGGTTATTGTCACGATCATTGCCGATAACTATTTCGGCTACAGCAAGAAGGAAATAAAATCCCAGATCAGCTATTCGGCCAATCTATACGGCGGCTGTGAAGAAGAACATTCGGGAGGCGCGCTGGCTTTCCCGAGAGTTATTTTAGGAGAAACATTTTTACCGCATACCGCCTTCATCAGCGAGCATTATTCTTATGACAAAGTCTGCAAACAACTGGCGATCGCCATAGAGCCAAAAGATCAAGGCTATGCTATCGACAAGAATTATGCCGACATCATTTATGTCCCTACATCAGCCAAGATCGCCATACAGCAGCAACAGATCAGCTGGACACACAACAGACAAGCGCAAAGCCTTAAATTGCTGCTCAACCATACCTATGTCTATCCCAACGGCTTTACCGTGCACCTGGAACGCCACCCGAATGCGCCCAGTTGGCGCTTGATCGGCACCCGTCCAGAAGGCACTTTCTGTCATAAGCCGAGCACGGTATCTGGAGGAGGCAAGTCGGAGATTTCAAAATCCATAGCCGGGGCAATTATTTTCGGCGCCGTTTTTGTCGATAATTTCGATAAGGATATGGCAATAGTCACCGAACTGTTTGAACACGATTATTCCACCCGCTTTCGAGATCCGGTTCTACACGGTGTCGACCATCGCCGACTGCTCAGTAATGTCCGTAGCCTGGGTTCGGTCATCAAACTACTGACGCCTTCCGCAACCCAATATTCGGATGCCTATAACCAGTGGCTGGGAACTATCCCCCAGCATATCCTGGCCCTGGTACTGATGATCAAACGTTTTTACAAGGAAGAATGGGCGCAAGACTGGAGAAAGCATTTCTCGGTCGACATGGTCAACAGCCATCCCGGCAACGAACTGAAATTTGAAGGCCGCAAACTGATCGCCTGTTATTTGCGTGTCGGATTTGACGAAAACGGCGCGTGGCGGGTTTTCAAGCTGCGCCAGGATTTTCTCGCCTCGGCCAAAGTCCAGATGGAAGATGATATTTCCGCGTCCACGGTTGTGCCGACGCATTATCTGACCGGACTTAACCTTGATTATAAAAATCCCAGCGTAAAACTGGTTGCTAACTGCGAACTCAGCTTCTTCCAGCGACCCGATGATGCGGTAAACCGGGGTGTCGATTTACAGACCGAACTGGATTTTTCAGGTGAGGACAACTTCATCTCCAATTTTCAACCACTGACCCCGCAAGACGCCAGCGAGTTCATCGAAGACGCCATTCATTTTGACAAATTCAGCTCACCTATGCAAAACGTGATCCGTCAGGCAGCCGGCGGCAAGGACGGCGATTACTTCGTCTCATCGGCGCATCCTCGACTGGTTGATGGCAAACCCAGCCTCAACGTCAGATACCTGCAACTACGCCCCGACATCACCCACCCCAAACTGCGCTATATTGCGGAACAGTCCACACGCCTTTCACGCGGACTTACCCTTGATCAAAGTGTTTACTTTCCGGTGAACGCGGTATTGACAGGCCGACGTAACAACCCGGCTGATCTTGAGGCCGGCATTCGACCGCTGTCTATTTATAATCCCATCCATTATCAGGAATTGCCTGAACTGTTTATGGATTTTATTTGCAGCCTGACCGGAAAATCGCCCTCCACAACCGGTGCAGGTTCCGAAGGCGCGCTGACCAAAGGCCCATTCAATGCCTTAGCTGCGACCGCCGATCTGAACACCGCGCTGGTTTCGTTTATATTATGCGGCTACGATGGCTTTTCGACGGCGGCAGGTTATATAGGTTCAAAACGTCGCATCGATCATGACATCAGCCTACTGATTCCGGAAATCTGGTCGCGCTTGCCGGTAGCCGAGCGAGACCCTCAGTACCTTATTGAATTGGGTCAGCTGGAAAAACTGGAAGACTTTGACTACGAAGGTCGCACGGTTCATCAAAGCCGGCTGGGCTACCGAATTACCGAACGCTTTGTACATACCAATTTCGGCAAGATGTTCGATTACCCGACTGCGGTATTTGACCTAGCCATGCTTAAACCCGAAACGCAGGATCTTGCCAGCTATGTTGACGGCATCGACAATGTCTATGAAGCGCAGCAACGGGTAGCACAGCTGTATTTTCAGGACGGATCCATTGATGACGCCTGTCCGCCGTTAAAAGCGCTGCTGCATATCATGGCTGACGGCCATTATGCAGGCAAAACCATCGGCGACCCGGAACTGCGCAGTCTGTTCACCCGCGATGCCTTACTGCAAAGCGACTGGTATCAACAGCGGCTTGAAATCAAACAGCAACGCGACAGTCAGCTTTGGCGGCAACACCAGGCTTATATCCAGCTGCAATTGGGTAAACTCGAAGCGAATGATACGGCCCTACGCGCCGAATTGAAGCGAAAACTTGCAGCGACTGAACATAGGCTGACCGAAATCAACGATCCGGCTTATCTGGAACAACTGCAAGGGACTTTAGGCGCGGATTGGGTGCATCGGTCTTGAAAAATATTTTTTTCAGATTTAAGGTCTGAATAAGTCCATCGCTCGATTATCCGCGCCCGACGGAAGGCGGTCTGGACTGGTGTCAATCCAGGCGACTATGTCATTCCAGGCGGTGGGCGCTTGCAAATCGCGTAACAACATGTGGTAACCGTGCGGATATATCGCTACGGTTTTTTTCTTAGCATCCGTAGCGAGAAATTCGTGCAAGAACGCATACGTCGGCTCTTTGGGGATAATTTCATCTTTTTCGCCATACATTATCAAGGTATTGCCTTGTAACGACGCAGCACTGTCAAAGGCTGCATCCATCAAATCAGTCAAGCCGTACATCGTTTCCACACGGGTCGCCTTGATAATCCACGGATCACGACCCATGGCTCTGAGCATGTCGATATTATCCGAAGCCATGACGTGCAAGCCACTTCCTGTCAGTGTCAGCCAGGGCAGACTGTGCGCCAGCATCCACAGTAAACTGCTTTGATACCAGGGCATGGTTGATCGGGCCCATAAGGCAGGAGCGGCAAGAATAATGCCTGTGACTTCCGGCCTATCCGCCTGACTCATGGCAGTGATAACAATCGCACCGCCCATGCTTTCACCGAGCAGATATACCGGACGCTTCGGATAGCGCTGCTTGACCAGCCGCAGCAAAGCCAGTAAATCCTTGCTATAAGCCTCGCTCCCTGCCCATAAGCCACGTTGCGGCGCTGCGCCAAAACCGCGTTGGTCATAAGCAAAACAGGCTATACCCTGTTTGCTGAAATACTCTCCAGGCGGATCAAAGAAATGACTGTAATCATTAAAGCCATGCAACGCGATAATGATTGCCCTCGGCTCGGTTTTCGGCAGCCAATGACGTAAAGGCAAACGCGCACCGTCTTCGGTCAGAAAAACATTCTCGCCTAGCTGCGGAGCCGAATTCATTGCTGCGCCGGCCGGATAGGTCATCGGCATACAGCTGTTTAGCGTAATCAGTAACAGAACGAGGGGGGTATATCGAAGTTTCATGCGTTTGGATCAAATGTGTACAGAGCGCTTATTATAGCTCTATATCGATTAGCTCAGCTACAGTCGCTTCCCTGCCTATCGACGTTGCAGCTATTCAATCATGGACTAAGGCTTTATCATATACCTGAATTAACCTCCCTAAACTTACACGATTTATACCTTGGCAAGACCATCCCCTTACTCTAAAAATAGCTTACGCTCAGGGTTCATCAAAAAAACACTCGCTAAAATCATACTTTATCTGGTGCTGACTTTCCTGGCTACATCTGTTGGTTTATCGCTATTATTGCGCTGGGTGCCGGCGCCAAGCTCGGCATTTATGCTGTATCGACATGTCGAAGATTTGATGAATGACGGTAGCTTCAGGGCTATTAACTATTCCTGGGTCGGTGCAAAAAAAATCTCCGCCAATGCTTCTTCGGCGGTAATTGCCGCTGAAGACCAGCGATTTTTTAAACATTCAGGGTTTGACTTACATTCCATACAGTCCTCCATTGATGTTTACATGGACGGCGGGCGTCTTAGGGGAGCGAGTACGATTTCTCAGCAACTGGCCAAGAATTTATTTTTAACGCCGTCAAAAAGCTTTGTCCGCAAAGGCATGGAAGTCTGGTTCACGCTGTTGCTCGAAGCTCTGTGGAGTAAGGAGCGGATACTGCTGGTTTACCTGAATATCGCTGAATTTGGCGATCATTTGTTCGGCATTGAGGCCGCAAGCCAACATTACTTTGGCGTCCACGCAAGCCAAATCAGTCGCTCCCAAGCTGCATTATTGGCAGCAACCCTGCCCAACCCGATCCTGCTGCAGGCAGCACGCCCCTCAGCCTATTTACTCAATCGGCAACGCTGGATACTCAGGCAAATGCAAAATCAATAAGGCTTTTTAAGCTGGGTGTCTGATATAATTTGCGCATAATATAATAACTGTCCGAGACAGACTTCCAATCACCTCAACACCCAGCAGAATAGAGATTAACCATGAGTAAGCAAAACACCGTCAACAACACTCGTTTATTAGTGAGTAGCCTGGTTATATCAAGTTTGCTTGGGGGCTGTGCAAGCACTCAAAAAGTCAACGAAAAAGACCCCTGGGAAGGTTGGAATCGCGGCACTCAAGGATTTAATGACGGTCTCGACAAGACTATTGTAAAACCCGTGGCAAAAGGTTATTTGGCGGTAACGCCGAAACCCGTTAATGACGGAATAACCAATTTCTTCAGCAACATGGACGACATCGGTGTAACCATCAATGATTTTCTACAGCTTAAAATGACACAAGGCAGCATGGATGCAGGGCGTTTCCTGATTAACACCACAGCTGGCGTGGTCGGCTTCATCGATGTGGCAACCATGATTGACCTGCCCAAGCACAATGAAGACTTCGGACAGACTTTAGGCTTCTGGGGCGTTCCGTCTGGCAACTATCTGGTCGTGCCATTTCTGGGCGCAAGTTCGCCTCGGGAAGTCGTCGGAGCAGTGGGTGACGCCTTGTTAAATCCTCTGACCTATACCTTTGCCTTTGCCGGTGCCGGTGCTGCTGTTAGCGCAATCAATGCAGGAGCCAGAACGGTTGATGTCGTTGATAGTCGCGCCGATGTCATTCCGACTGAAAAAATCCTTGATGAGGCCTCTGTTGATCGCTATGACTTTATCAAAAATGCTTATCAGCAGCGTCGTGAATATCTGGTTCATGACGGCAATGTGCCTGAGGAAGAGGAACTGCAACTCGAAGATGAAGTTACGACTGAAGGAACTGGCACTGCAAAAGGCTCGGCTGCTGCAACAGCTAGCAAGGCCACACCTGCAACTAGCGGCAATGGCAAAGCCCTAGCCCCTGTTATTAATAATTCCAAGCACTTTCTGGAGTTATCGGCGCCTGTTAAAAAATAAGCCTTAGTACGAGAAGATCACGAAGCGACATATAGAAATTAAACAACTTGCGTACATGCGCGCCTTAGCTTTCAAGGCGCGCATGCACCCTCTTACATCGAATAATGTATAAAGGCATTTATAACGCTAAAAAAATAAATACCTTGCACTGGCTTTTCCATCCACTCCTAGTGTAATGACCTACAGCTCAATATCTCGTTGAAAATTTTGTGCTTTTAGTGTTTTCGTGGAAAAAAATTTTTTATATACAGTAAGCGCATCAGTTTCAATATGAAATTTCCAGTCTTTATCCTGTTGTTGAGCATAGTATCCGAATGCTCTTCCTCCCCTGTCGCCAACAGTTGGGCGATGATCAAACAAGCAGTACAAATCAGCGATAGCGCCCAGAGCATTGGTTCTTATACCGCCGGTTGTTTAAGCGGCGCAGTCTCACTAGCTCAAAATGGCGCTGGCTACCAATTAATGCGCCCTACGAGGAACCGTTCATACGGCCATCCCGACTTGATACGCTTTATCGAAAGCCTGGCTGATTCCTCGAATTTACAGCACTGGGGCGTTCTGCTAATTGGCGATCTCGGGCAACCGCGCGGCGGTCCGACACTCAGCGGGCATCGTAGCCATCAAACAGGACTCGATGTCGACATCTGGTATTTGCTGTCACAACAGGCTGCAAACCGAAGCCTTCAATTTACTGAACGTGAAACCTGGAGTTCCCCGTCAGTGCTTGTCAGCCGATCGGATGCGATTGATAGCAGTCAGTGGTCGTTGGCACATGAGAAAATTCTTGAGGCGGCAGCGCGTAAACCTGAAGTGGACCGCATCTTCGTTAATCCCAGTATCAAACGGCTATTATGCCAACATCAAGCCAATCATGACTGGCTAAGAAAAATTCGTCCGTGGTGGGGCCATGATGATCATTTTCATGTGCGGCTCAAATGCCCACTGAACAATAAGAACTGCATCGGCCAGGAACCGCTACCAAACGGCGATGGTTGCGACGCGTCATTAGCCTGGTGGTTTTCAGAGGAAGCCAAAATGCCGGTTCCCGCAGCTAAAAAACCGGAACCACCAATATTCCCGGCACTCTGCGATGTCGTTTTAAAAAAACCCTAGCACTAACCGAGAACAAATAAATTTTCGTGGTGAAGTTTTTAAAATTTAAGCAAAAAAAAGGGGCGCACTAGGCGCCCCTTAAGATCAATCGGCTAATTAAGCTTTCAACAGTTCCTTAACCGTGGACATAATCCCGGCAGGATCAATACCTTGGTGAGGAAATTGTTCCCACAAACCACCGCAACCCTCTATATGCGTTGCAATATGCGCATATTTTGGTGTCAGACCGCGTTCCAGTAACCAGGAACCAAAGCGACTGCCCAATCCGGTTTTGCGGTTATACGACTCGACCACCAATACCATCGGCGACTTGCCGATCTTGGCCATCATTTCTTCGTCGATTACATTCAGGGTCGGCTTATTGATCAAACCTACATCGATGCCTTCTAGCTTCAAACGCTCTACCGCATCCAATGCCCGGTATAACGATTCGCCGAAGCTGATAATGTAACCTTGTGTACCTTCGCGTATCACTTCATCTTTGCCGGAGACAAATTTATAGTCGCCGCCAAAGTAATCCTGACCGTCAGTATTCAAGATAGTCGGCACTTTAGAACGGGTCGAGAATACAAAACGCAAGCCTGGGTTAAAGAAGATTGTTTCCAGGCAGGCTTTCATTTGCAGCGGATCAGCAGGAAAATACAGGTTAGTCGCAAAACCGTCACTCAAGCCATTGTCTGCAAACATATTGTTCAGACCGAAATGGCAGGTGTTGTCGGCCATGTCATCTATGCCGGAATGCGAGAAATGACTGAGCACGTTGGAATTATTCAATCGTGCCATGGTGATTTCAGAAAGCAGCATTTCCAGAAACGCACTGAAGGTTCCAAAAATACCCTGCTTGCCCGCTTCCATGCCGAAACCGGCTGCCGCAGAAAAGTTGCCGCGCTCCATAATGCCGGAAGAAATAAATGTTTCCGGGAAAGCCGCGTGGATTTTGAACAGGCCGCAAGAACCTTCCAGATCGCTGTCAACGACGCGAATTTTTTCGACGCGTTCGGCTTCGCTCAGTCTGCCCATGATTTCGACGGCTGCATCACCGAAAACGTTGCGATTGGCATCCCAACGATCGCTGGAACCCAAAAATACCGCATCATTTTTTGGCGCGACTATCGTTTTAAGATGATCTGCCGCCGCTTGTTGACCGCGAGACTCAAGATACTCGACTGCGACTTTGACAGAAATCACGTCATGGCCGTGGGTTGAACCTTCCAGACCAACGATACCAGGGCACATCGGGCGATGATTAATGACCGCAACCGGGCCATCGGTATTAACCGCGATACAAATACGCTTGTAAAGATCGTCAAGATCTTCGCCGTCGCCTTCCAATACGGTGACGCCTTGACCCGCCAGGGTTTTAGCCGTGGTGCAACCGGGCAGATAATGTGAAGGATGACCGGCAATCGTGACGTTGTTATCGTCGATAATCAGTTTGACATTCAGGCCTTGAGCAACGGCCAGACGCGCAGCTTCTGCGTCGTTACCTTCTTGCTGAGAACCGTCAGAACCCAGGCAGAACAGCGTTTTAGCTGGATTGGCAATAGCCACGCCGTTGACGTAAGGCCACATGTGACCTAACCGTCCCGAGCTGAATTTTACGCCAGGCGTAAAGCCCAGCTCAGGGTGACCCGGCAAATGCGAATGCGCAGCGCGGTACTCCATCAGACGCTCGGCAGGCAGGTCGCCATTAAGCGTAGACATCAGATATTGCGTAGCTACTCGATGGCCGGCTTCGTCAAAAAAGATAGGTACATATTTAGCGGCATCGCCACGGAACAACGCATCCATAATCATGACTTCAGGCACGGTATCGTAAGGACCGCCGGTATGGCCGCCGACGCCACGCGCTGCGCCGGTCGCCGTAAAAAACACGATCGCATCGCGACACAGCTGGATATTTGCCTTTAGACTGGCTCGCTGCTCGTCGGTAAGCGTTGGAATGCTTGCATTTAAAGTGATGCGTTGATAGGCGTCAAGATCGATTGGGAATTTTTTCATAGTTAAACTCTTAATTATTAAAGTTAAATGAGAGGCCGAATAAGAAACGAGAACATGTCTATAAGGGCTTAAACCTTTTAATTATAAGGCAATAAATCGGTTTTCTATAACACTTTTTGACCCTGCTATTTCCACTAAAGAAAAAAGTTAACCCTACCAAGGTAACTCCCAATAATATAGACCACCATATCAGCAATGCTGCACAACAGGGTTTGCAAACCTCGCTGGGTCTTCCTGACTCAAAGCTGTTTATTTCCTGCTTCGATTATTTGCCCGTAGCTGATCCCCCCATCACCTGACGGAATACTCTCATGAAGATAGACTTCAAAGTCCAGCCT
>CANNNN010000060.1 GCA_947506075.1 Methylococcaceae bacterium | reverse complement strand
GGATTAATTAACACGCATTAAGAGTGGCAAAAAATTTTCGAAATTTTTTCACTATTTTTTTTCGCGTTCTAAATTTCTTGCTCCTGAAAAACTGGGAAACTTCAGTCCTCAAAGTAACCCGTTTTAAATATTTCCATTAACAGCCTGGTCATTAAGAAAGGCTGTAACCCTATTGGTTCGTATGTCTTGTGTTCCCGTCATGTACGGATTCCTCAACGGCGCACTGCTTTCATATGTGCAATTTAATCCCTATTTGTATTGAAAATATTACAGTCAGGTTTTGCGCTATTTCGGTGTTCTGCGCGAATGTGTATTGAAAATATTACACCCACCTCCGCTTGATGCGGTAGTCACTAACGGCCTTTTTTTAATATTCTATATAAAAATCATTGTGTTACATGTCGTGGCATTGTTTTTGCTTATATTATTACAGCTACTAGATTTTCCGGATAGAGCCAGTTAACGGGCGCCGAAGGAGAATGATGCTAACTGAACGATGTAACTTGAATGTCGATTAGCGATGGGATTCAAGTTGCTTATTTACATTTAGTAAACTTATTTAATTGAGGTTTTTTATGAAAACAACAAAGTTATTACCTGCTTCTGCTCAGCACCGGGTAAACAATAAATCCAGCGCCCATGCGGTGAAGAACGTCCTGAAACTAGCCATCCAGGTTGCCTTGGCAGGCTCCGTGCTTGCCAGCGGCATGGCTTCGGCGAAATTGCTGGATCGTGGGCCTGCTGACGCAACCATCTCCTTTCCGTTGTGGTATCGCGATACTGACGGTTTGGCGTTGGGTTTATGTCGTTCGGTAACAGATTATTGTTTTCCACTTGCTGCCAATCCGGCCGGTTTTCCCGGAAATATCGGCGATGAGGCTTTTTACAGTCTGATTGAATTCAAGAACACAGCGACAGGCTCGGATTTTCAATATCGCTATATGGGCGCGTTGGAAGCTTCGTACCTGCCAGGTCCGACACCCAAGCGTGGCGATGAGACGGTGTTTGCCCGGATTCGCATCACCTTTAATTTTAACGATGTCAATAAAAGTGGTACCTATGTAGTAACGCATCCCTACGGCGTTCATACTTTTGAGAATGTACAGGCGACTACCAAGCAAAATATGCAAGGCTCCCAAGCGGCAAATTATTTCACTGTGGACGTGCCTATAGGAAATGGTTTTGATGGGGCATTGGAGGGGCCGGTAGGTCCTTTTATTAAATGGGACACAGATCTTCCTCTGATTGTCGGTGCAGAAGAGTTTGTCGGCGATCCTACCATTCCACATACCTTCACCGGTAGTCCATTCGGCACCAATAAGATTCGCATACAGGGGCCGGTTGGCTCTAACCTGGATGGATTAGGTAACGATTTTATTGAGGAATATTTGGGCAGTGTTCTCGGTCAGAAATGGACAGCGCCGATTGCTCAAGCGTTGAAAGTGGATTCTGCTTATAAAGTCCGTAAGGCTGGCACCAACGGTGCCGGTGTTGATGTTTGGGCAACGTCATCGCCTGATCAAAGATTAATTGTCACGGGTGACGGTATGCCGAGCCTGCAACTGTACCCAAGTGGCACAGTGCCCGGTAAATATCATGGTCATATCGAGTATCCTTCGACGCAAGCAATACCGCCACAAATTACTGTCAGCAGCCTGAGCAGCAACCCGGTGATTAGTGTATCAACAGCGCTCAAAGATGGTGTTGAAATCAGTAAGGCGAGTTTTGACACCGCTTCACGTCAAATTCTCGTTGTAGCGCATTCTTCCGATGAAATTTCCAATCCAGGTTTGGCTGTAGAGGGTTTAACTGGGGCAGAGCCTAATACACCTGTAACTCCACCTGCAGTAAGCACCGTAATGACAAAGGCGCAATGTCCCGTTACGATCACTGATACGGTAAGCGTCTGTTTTTCAGGATATTTGCCGGCTGCTATAGAGCCATCTGAAAGTATTTCGGTAGTTTCAACGGAGTCAGGTTTTCATGCTGATCATTTGTTAAGTATTAACGGTGCTCCGCAAAATCCAGTCAATCCTCCGGTTGCAACAACTATTGCTGCCCCCGGCTTTTCGGTCAGTACCGGTGGAGCAACAGAACTGACACCTGCTCTGCCCTCAGACGCATGGATTACGCAGCAACCGACGAGCGGAACGATTGCCCTCCTTGGCGGTGTTTGGACTTTTACCGCCAATGCAACGGCGGCTGTCGGTACCGACAGCTTTAGGTTTGTCAGACAAGCAGCCAACAATGCGCCGGTTTCCAACGTAGCTACCGGCAATCTGACGCTGTCCTTTAATCCAACGGCGCCGACGGCTGTCGCGGATCAGTTTGCGGCGACCTACGCGGGAACTGCAGCGGCCAAAACCAAAACCGTGGCCATCTTGGGTAATGACAGACCTGCTTCTGCCAATGCGCTGGATCGAATCAATCCTGCCCTTACCAGTTTGACCATTGTGACTGCACCTACCAAAGGTAATCTGGTCAAGCTCGCTTCCGGCCTAGTCACTTATGTAACCAAAACAGCGACAGCAGTGTCCGGTGGTGCCGATTTCTTTACTTACACGGTAAATAACTCTTCCACTCCGCCTCTGGCGTCCAACCTGGCAAGAGTGGATATTACCAACTTTTCGGCAGCGGAAGTCGTTCGAGTGACCAGCGCAAAATACACCATAGCACAAAACAAGTGGGATATGGTCGGCACAACAAGCTGGTTCGGAGCTAATCTGACCAGCACAACTGCTACCTGCTGGGTAGGTACCGCAACTGTTCCAACGATTACTACGTTGATCGGATCAGCTACAGTTGATAACCTCGGCGGTTTTAATTTTTCGACAGCAGCAAAGGCCCCGGTAGCTATCAATAATGCAGCCATGAGATGTAGGACCTCGAATGGCGGATTGGCTGCTGGGGTTACTTTAGCTAAATAAATGTCGGCTTTGCAAGAGTAACAAGGAAATTAGGTTCGCTATAAATATTGGATTGCCAAACATTTATAGCCCAATCTATAGCGCACATTTGCGCATATAACAATACAACAGAGAGTATTAATCATGAGCACTAAAAAACATTTCGGACTATTGCTGTTAGCGGCGGCTAGTATTTCAGGCGTTTCCGCCTTGGCTGTAGCGAAAGCGGGGACTTCATCTACTTCAACTACCTTAACTACTTCAACCCCAACTACAAGTACCATTTTAACACCCGACATAGCGCCCAGTCTTATCACCGCCAAGCCGACGGGAGGATCAACTTATGCCTTGTTTTTTATGAACAAGAAAAAAATTAAGTTAACTGCTGCGCAGGAGATGGCAGTGCTTAGCAGTCAATTGAGTGTTTATGGCATTTCGCCTTGTATGGTAACAACAGACATTAATGGCACGCCTATCAGTTGCGGTGCTGGTCTGGTCTCTTTTGGTGCCAATCAACTGTATAGCTACACCACGCCAATTAATCTGGTGTACTTAAGAAACGATTCAAACAGAGGAATCAAGCAGGTATATGCCGCCAATTTTCTTTCACCGAACGGGCTGATTCCAGGTGATTCGGTTGGTAGACCCGTGCATGTGCACTTTAACCAACCGGTAACCCAGTTTGCGATGAATATCGATTCGGGGCAACTCGATGCGCCGTCCATCGAGAATGTCCAGTTTGTGGTGGGTGCGGTTGGAAGCCAGGTATCGCTAACTCAGGCGCAGACACCCGGAACCGGCCAATGGGTGGGTGTGCAAGCCCCGAACGGCATTACGGATCTTGATGTAATTGGGCTGGGTAGTACTCAGGCCTATAGCATTGATCAATTTACTGTAGTTCCTAAGTAAGTCATTTTTTAGCTAAAAGCGTCTAAATTGTTGGGTTGCCAAAAGACCGGCAACCCAATTAACAGTGCTTTTTAGTTAGAGTTACTAGTGTTACTTGGGCTTGAAAAAAGATTCTTGGTCTTTCAGATTTCTAATCGTAAATTCCCTAAAGAAAAATAATAGTTCAAAGGGTTAGGAGTTTTTTCTGAAGCGCGAGATAAATAAATACATCGGTTTTTTAGACATAATCTATATAAGTGAATTAGGATTTTTTATGAAAAAAATAAATAATTACAAAGATCTGCGGATTGGCGTAAAAAATACCGCAGAGCTGATTGAGCATGACCGGCAGGGCGAGTTTAAACTCGCTTCAACCTTGGGTGTGACAATTGTTTTATTGTCAGGTTATTTGGGCGCGGTGGCTCCTGCAGAGGCGGCCGTATTGACGGTGCCCTCCGGACTTGAAACACCCAGTCCTTTGTTTGGCTCCAAGCCTTTTGCCGCGCGCCTTTTGCAGTTCGAAGAGTTTGGTTTGCAGAATTACGACGGTGTAGAAGATTCAACTAAAGCGACGCTGCCTCGCCCCGTTGATCCGGCAACCGGAGAAGTCGACTGTGGCGGTAATCCCGAAGCCAATGGTAGTAGTCTTGATGAGATTATCAAAATCAAACAGATGTATCCGCTGCCCGCTGAATATGCTTTGACCGGTCGCGATGTTGATGGCAAGTTTACCTATACCAATGCCTGGAAATCAGATGTTCAAACCTGTGACCCAACTTATGGCAATCTCGAAATGCCGATGGATGGTCGTCCCGGTGATGGTGATTTTAAGCATCAACGCTGGAATGACAAAAACGCAAAAACCGGCGGCCTGGAGTTTCAGCCGAAAAAGTTTTTTCAGTCTGTTCAGGCTGGCGTTCGTACCTCCGGTGGTGCGCGCGACAAACTTCAGTTACATGGTTATGGTAAGGACGCAAATGGCCTGCCTTTAACCAAGTTTACCGAATTTGGCCCAGCTGGTCTTTACCACAACACCGTCACTTCGCCTTACGCGCTCGGTGGCACTCTACAGATGCCAGTAGGAACAACTGCTGCAGCAATTGCCGCAAATAAATTGCTGGTAGCAGATGACGTAAAGGTTTCATACATCAAAGCCTTTGAAGGTACAAGCAAAGGCATTGATACCAAAATTGATCCTTTAAATGCGGCCATGCCCGTTCAGGACAAAAACTCGGTATGGACTTTTGACGGTACCTTACCGCCCAAGCTATTGATGGCGCGCTACGGTGAAACCATTCTGTTTCGTCACCATAACGCCCTGCCCATTGATATTAATCAAAACAACGGTTTCGGTACCCATACTATCAGTACCCACGAGCATAATGGCCATAATCCGGCAGAAAGCGACGGTTTCGCCGGTGCCTATTTCTATCCGGGCCAGTTCTATGACTATCGTTGGCCGATGACCCTGGCAGGTCATGACACTATCAATACGGGCGCGACCGACAAGCGGGCTGCTACACCGTGTTCGGCTGGCGAGACCAGTGTTGGCGTATTCCCTTGTGTTTTTAACACCGACCCGGTCACCAAGATTACGAGTGGTACTGCCTATGTTCCCGGTGACTACCGCGAAGTGATGAGTAGCCACTGGTTCCACGATCACATGCTCGATTACACCGCGCAAAACGTTTATAAAGGTAACGCGGCGGCGATGAACTACTACAGTGCCATCGATCGCGGTAACGAGGAAATTACTGACGGTGTCAATCTGAAGTTCCCCAGTGGTACTGCAAAGGAATGGGGTAACCGTGATTATGACCTTAATTTGGTGGTGGGTGACAAGGCCTTCGATGCGAGCGGTCAGTTGTACTTTAATCCGCTGTATACCGATGGTTTCCTCGGTGACGTGATGACAGTGAATTGGGTATACAAGCCCTTTGTAGACGTGCGTGCACGCCGTTACCGGGTGCGTATTCTTAATGGTAGTGTGTCCCGCTACTTTAAGATTGCAGTGGCTTATGTTCATCCAACAACTAAAGTGGTTACGCAAGTACCGTTGCACATGATTGCCAATGATGGCAACCTGCTCCAGCATTCTGTGGCCTTTCCCAACACCGCAGCCGGTCAAGGTTTGCCGACCCAGTCTATCGCCGAACGCGATGACATTATCATCGACTTTGCACCGCTCTATGCTGCAGGTGTCAGAAAAGTATATCTGGTCAACCTGATGGAGCATGTAACCGGAGCAGGTCCGCAGGTGAAGCCGATTGCGCTGGCTGATGCCTATAATGCCTTCACTAATGCAACCAAGACCGCTTATAACGGTACTGACCTGGCGATTGGCAAGTTCATGGAATTCCGTTTGCGTCCTTTGCCTGCCGGGCAAACCGACAAGAGTATGAATCCTGCCAACTATGTAGTGGGCAAGACTGTCATGCAGCCGCTGCCGACCTTTACTCAAGCGGAGCTGAAAGCGGCCAAGCATCGTACCTTTATCTATGGCAAGAAACCTGATGCGATTACCGATGGCGCGCCCTGGACTATTGAAACCGATGGCATCGGCGGCGGTCTTACTGCCAAAATTGACCGGATTTCAGCGGCACCTGTCAAGAATTCAGTCGAGATTTGGCATCTGGTGAATAACTCTGCCGGTTGGTCGCATCCTGCCCATATCCATTTTGAGGAAGGCCAGATCATCGCTCGCGACGGTGTGGCGCCACCAGCCTGGGAAGCTCTGGGTCGTAAGGATATGTACCGGATCGGGCCGGAGATAAACTCTTCCAAGCAAGTAGATGTAGCAATCCGCATACGTGATTACACCGGTACTTATGTTGAGCATTGTCACAATACCCAGCACGAAGACCATGCCATGTTGTTGCGTTGGGATGTTGAAACCGCTGATCATCTTAAACCGGTGCGTACACCTTATCCGGAGTGGAGTGGCGTTGAATACGATGATGTCCGTTATGGAACTACCTTTAAGCATCAAACCGCGGATACGGGTAGTACTAGCACTACACAAGCCAAGCAGTTTATTTTGCCAGCCAAATTTGGCATAAAAGCTACGTATGTGCCGGTAACTTCTGCGCCTGCACCTTAGTCGGGTAGGTTGGGTTAACCGCTTTATCGTTAACCCAATATTTATAGAGCTCTTAATTGAGTAAGCAACATGACAGCTAAAAAATTTGTAATTATTCAGTCCCCCTCTTTTTCAAAGAGGGAAGTGAATGATTACGAAAATTTAATCCTTGGCATGCTGGAGTGCAGGCTTTGCCTGCGAAGCCTGCACTCCAGCAGCATGGACTGTTGTCGCATTATCAACTTCGGACTCTATAGAAAGCAATATGGTTGAACAGTCGGGTTGCCGAAAAGCGTGGCAGCCCGATCTACTCAAAGAACCGGAGTAATGGCTTTATCGTTAACCCAATATTCGAATTGAATAAGTTTAAAGTTTTAAAAAGGACAGGTTGCCAAATATACGTCAGCCTGACCTTTTTAATATTTACTATCCCCTATAAAGTTGAATAACAGGAAATTGTAAGAATGAAAACACAGGGCATCATTAATTGCTTAAAAGGACTGCTCTTTATGGGGGTCATATTGACGCTTGGGAGTGGTCAAGTCTGCGCTGCCCCCAAGGCTTCTGCCTGGGGAGCCAACTATTTCCCGAATATTGAGCTGGTCGATCAAGATGGCAAAAAAGTTCTTTTTTATGACGATCTGATCAAGAATAAGGTGTTTGCCGTTAATTTTATTTATACCCGGTGTGTGGACAGCTGTCCTCTCGAAACTGCCGCTCTGCGCAAGGTTCAAAAGGCATTGGGTGAGCTGATGGGAAGGGATGTATTTTTTTATACGATCAGTATCGATGGTGATCGGGATAATGCTCAGGAGTTAAAAGATTATGCTGCAAAATTTCATGTCTGGCCGGGCTGGAAGTTTTTAACCGGTAAGCCTGAAGATGTCACTATGTTGCGCCAAAAGCTGGGCATGTACCGGCAAGATGGCAAGGCTGAGCAATCACTGAGTGAACATGGCATTAGTATTTTAATGGGCAATGAGAAGGCCGGGCAGTGGATTAAGCGTTCGCCCTTTGAAGAAACCCAGTCACTGGTTAGGGTTTTGAGCACGCGATTACAATCCAAACATGTTGCCAGAAACACGGTAGCAGTCGATTCTAGGCCACCCGCCGAATCGAACGGTGAGAAAGTATTTCGTTCCAAGTGTGAAGCGTGTCATAGCGTGAGTAGTGAAGACGGTATCGGGCCCGGTCTTAAGGGTGTCGTTGGTGTTCGGGATCGCGCCTGGTTGAAAAAGTGGATTAAAGACCCTGATCAGCTGATAACAGGCAAAGATCCGATAGCGCTTGAGTTGTACAAGAAATACAAGGAGATTCCGATGCCTAATTTGCGTCTTCAAGAGAGTGAGGTTGAGGAACTTATTGGCTATCTTGAAGCCAGCGACAAAACAAATTAACAACAGCAGTTCCGTTGCTCCTTAATCTTAAAAAAATTAGTTGAACATATTAAAGTTCTTATATCAACCGAGCATAAAGACTACACCAAGACTCAGGTCGGCATGTTTTGCCTGTGCAAGCATTACCTAAAAAGACAGCAGTTGAGCATTCTAAATCGCCCCCAACGCATTCGACAAGCTTGTGACAGGCTTCGACGGGGAGGGCGAACTGATTCTTCGCGCTCCACTGGTTTTTTTAGGATTATTATAGTTAAACACTTATATTACAGGATCTTAACATGAAAAAACTAAAACGCTTGAGTCTGGCAGTGGTTTGCGCCGGACTGAGTTTGCCGGCCCAGGCCTCACCAAAGTTAATTTCGGCAATGGGAGCAGGGGCAACCACCTATTCCTTTTTTACCTTACAAGCCCGAGCCCTCCCGTTGGGCGTTATCGCTTCAACGGTGCAGAATCTGTTGCAAGCTGAATTAACGAGGAGTCCCATTTTGCCCGCCTTAACAGCCTGCTGGGTAACTGGCGATCTTAATGAGACGCCGGTCAATTGTGGTAATGGCGCTATGCAGTTTGGCAATGCTGATTTGTATACCTACAATGGCGCTTCCAGTATTCCTGCTTTTCCTGTCAGCAAAACGGCTGTTGTGGGGACGGTTCCTAAAAAAAGCACGACATTAGATAAACTTATTTTGACTAGCAAGGGCGCGAATTTTGTTGTTGGAACCATTGGCGTTGCAAATTCAGGCGATGCGACCGGTCGGGTGGTGAATGTCCATTTTAACCAACGGGTGGCGCAATTCGGCATGCTGGTCGATGCAGGACAGGCAGCGGCGCCGTCAATTAAAGGCATGCAGTTTTTTGTTAATCGTCAAACGACTCCAGTTACGACACTAAGCGGCGACGTACCCGTTTTTGTTGGAGTGGAAGACAGCGCGGGCTTTACCGACATCACGATCATCGCCTCAGGCGAAGTGGGGAATCCGACCACGGAAACACGCTCCTGGATTGCAGATCAGTTCTCTTTTCTGCCTCTGGCCGCTTTCCAAGGAATATAATCATGAGCATTAAATCAACACACAAGAAAGCGCTATGGCTGGCTTGTCTTGGAACCTGCCTGCCTTTTTCTGTTGTCCATGCGCTGCCGCAATATGCGGTGATCGACCTGGGAAGTATAGGCGGCGCTTATAGTGTGGGCTTGGGGGTCAACAACAGTGGACTGGTCAGCGGTTTCTCGCATCTTCCCGCCAACTCCTCCGAACACGCTATCATCGGTCGGAGCCTGACCTTGCCGCAGGATCTCGATACGCTCGGCGGCATTCATAGTCAGGCTTATGGCATTAATAATCTGGACATGCTGGTCGGTTCCGCAACGCTTTTGGGCGATGGGTCTTATCATGCTTTTCGCTTGAGTCCCGGCGCAGTGCCGCCGCTGGCTCAACTTCAAGATCTCAAGGCGCTGACGGCTTCGGGTAATAGTCGCGCCTTTTCGCTTAATGACAGCGGACAGGCAAGCGGCTTTTCGTCTACTGCAGTCAGTGGCGTCGAGCATGCTGTCATCTGGCAGGCGGATGGCGTGACCATAACGGATTTGGGTACCTTGAACCCGCTTAATGCCGGCAACAGCCAGGGCCTTGCGATTAACGCGACAGGTCAGGTTGTCGGTTTCTCTTCGTTAAACGGGCAAAAAGCGCCCCGTGCGGTTTTATGGGCTAACGGCAATAAAACAGACCTGGGAACGTTGGGCGGCACATACAGCGCGGCTTATGGCATTAATGCGCTGGGCGAGGTTGTAGGCAGCGCGACTACGTCGCAGGAGGCCACCCAGCATGCCTTTTTGTGGCAACCAACCCCGGTTCTTGCGATGAAGGATCTGGGTACCTTGGGGGGCACCTTTAGCGAAGCACGGGGTATTAGCAGTAACGGCGAAGTGGTCGGTTATTCTTTTACGCTTGCCAATGCCGCCCAGAAAGCATTCTTGTGGCAAAGCGGTTTGGGTCTGCAAGACTTGAACAGCCTGAAAGATCCGGTTACAGGTGCGGGCTGGCAGCTGCTGGATGCGCAAGCCATCAGTGAGGACGGTCGCTATATCACCGGCGTGGGAATATTAACTACGACAGATGTTGCGACTGGCGCGGTGCTTGGTAAAGGTGACCGTCATGCGTTTTTATTGAAGAGTCTGAGTGCAGATGCCACGCCGCCCAAAATCAGCTTTGCGTTGACGCCTGCAGCACCGGGCGTTACCGGTTGGTACCTGACGCCGCCGAGCCTGGCCTGGACAGTGACCGATGTCGAGTCGGCCATTACCTCCAAAGTGGGTTGTGTTGATACTTTGGTCAGTAATACCTCATTAGCCGGACTGTCATTCTCCTGTGGGGCGAGTAGCACAGGTGGCACCGCGCCAGCCGTGAATACGCCGGTGCTGAAAGTCGATAACCAGGCGCCTACATTAACTGTTTCGGGTCCGATCACTCAAGCTTCGACCAGTCCAGCCGGTGCCGTGGTTAGTTTTACGCCTACTGCAGTTGATACTTTCTCTGGCATTCGGGCGGCAGGTGTCAGTTGCTTGCCGGCTTCCGGAACGACTTTCGCCATCGGTGCGACGACGGTAAATTGTTCGGTCATGGATGTTGCCGGTAATAGCGCCAGTGCCAGTTTTAGCGTTACGGTCGCCGATCAGACGCCGCCTCTGGTCACAGCTAACTTGACCGGCACGGCGGGACTTAATGGCTGGTTTACCAGTGCGGTTTCAGTCGCCTGGAGTGTTACTGACGCCGAG